>CAXYZX010000067.1:0-13567 GCA_964293845.1 uncultured Dechloromonas sp. | reverse complement strand
CGCCATTTTTTTGCCGGAAACTAGGTTGAAAAAGGGTTTTTCTACAGCGTCAACGGCCCAAACCGTTGTTTGGTTTATGCCGCCAAGCGTGGTTGGCAAGAATATTTTTTCAGCGTTTCGGCAATTCTTGCCAATCCCCACTCCAACTCATCACGCCGAATAATCAGCGGCGGCGCCAGACGCAACACCGTACTATGCGTATCTTTGGTCAATACGCCCTGAGCCAGAAGTGCCTCTGCCAGTTGCCGGGCATTGGCCAGATCAGGATCAAGTTCAATACCGGCAAACAGGCCGCGTCCGCGCACCTCCCGAATCAGCGGCGAACTTTCCGCCAATTGGGCCAGACGATTGAGCAAGAGTTCCCCGAGTTCGGCAGAGTACGCGACAAGATTTTCTTCCTCCAGCACATCCAGCGCCGCCAGAGCGACGGCACAGGCCAGTGGGTTACCGCCGAAAGTCGAGCCATGATCGCCGGGCGTGAACACCTGCATGACGGCATCGTCGGCGAGAAAAGCTGAAACCGGCAGCAAGCCGCCGCCCAACGCCTTGCCCAGAATAATGGCATCCGGCCGCACGCCCTCATGCTGGCAAGCCAGCAACTTGCCGGTACGCCCCAGTCCGGTCTGTATTTCATCGGCAATCAGCAACACATTGTGACGTCGGCAAATTGCCGCACAGGCCGCCAGATAACCGGGGGGCGGCAAAATGATGCCGCCTTCACCCTGAATCGGCTCAACCAGAAAAGCGGCGGTGTTGGGTGTAATCGCCGCTTCAAGCGCCGCCGAGTCACCGTAGGGAATCCGCCTGAGACCCGGCGGGAAAGGCCCGAAACCCCGCCGATACTGGGCTTCGGAAGAAAGGCCGACAATGGTGATTGAGCGCCCGTGAAAATTGCCCTCACAGGCAATGATCTCGGCCTGATTGCGCGGCACACCCTTGATTTGGTAGGCCCATTTGCGCGCTGCCTTGAGCGCAGTCTCGACGGCTTCCAGGCCGGTATTGACCGGCAAGGCTCGCTCGTAACCGGTGAGCAGGGTCAAACGCCGCAGGAAACGCGGCAGACGGTCGTTAAAGTAGGCGCGTGAAGTCACCGCGAGACGCGCTGCCTGACGCCCCAAGGCAGCCAGCAGGCGCGGGTGACCATGACCAAAACTGGTGGCGGAGTAGGCCGACATCAGATCAAGATAGCGCTTGCCATCAACATCGCTCAGCCAGCAACCATGACCTTCCTTGAGGACGACCGGCAGCGGTGCATAGTTGCGGGCGCCGAAGCCTTCTTCCCAGCGGCACAGGACAGTGCCATCCGGGCTGCTCGCTGCTTCGACCAGTTCGAGCAGCAATTCGCCGCTGACCTGAGCGACATCGCGCAACGGGTTGTACTCGGTGATCTCCAGCGCCACGCACTGCCGCTCGCGCAAGACACCTCTCAATTCATGGATCAGTTCAGCCGGCGCCAAACCATGGGCGGCGGGGGTCGAAACGCCGGGTGCCGCCAGCGGGTCAATCGCGTCCAGATCCAGGCTGATGCCCCACGGGCTACCACCGACAATTTGGCGGGCTTCGGCAAATACGCTTGCCAGCCCGCGCTCGATGATTTCCGCCATTTCATAAATACGCACACCGAGCGCCTGCAACTGCGCCCATTCGGCAGGTTCGTAGCTCCGCACACCAATCAGAACCACGCGCGCCGGATCAAGCGGCGGGCCGGGAATCTCCGTCATGGCGGGATCACCCAAGCCGAACAATGCCGCCAATGGCATGCCATGCCGATTGCCGGTGGGGCTTGAAGCGGGGGTGTGGGCATCGAGATGGGCATCAATCCAGATCAAGCCCGGCGCCTTGCCCAACGCCCGACCAATGCCACGCCAGCTGGCCGCAGCAATCGAATGGTCGCCGCCGATAATCAGCGGACGCTCACCCGACGCAATCACCGCCTCGGTTTCGGCGGCAACCCGGAGCAACAAGAGAGCAAGGGCATCGTGATCGGCGCTGACTGGTTCAATGAGACAACGCCAACGCGCTTCCAGACCACTATGGCGAATAACCGACAGCAGTCCAAACTCCTTTAGCGCGACAGGAGCCAACTCACAACCGGGTTCCGCCCCGCCAAGGCAACTCGCCACCGCGATGCATTGCAGCGCAGGTTTGAGGGAGATGAGCGCACGCATGGAGCGACTCCTTTCCGGGCGAGGATGGCACGATGCCCTGCTACTTTGACCATAGGTCGCGAAGCGGGTTCGGTCAAGCGGAAAACTCAGTGCTGGTGCGGGTGTTCGGTAACGTGATGGGTTTCGGCCGCAGCGCGGTGGTGCAGGGCGTGATGGATATCTTCGTGCGGCGTTGGGCGCCCCACCCATTGCGGCAGCAGGGAGCCGAGGATCATGCCGATCATGCTGAGCGCCAGCCCGATCAGTTGCGGTGGCACCAGGCTGGCTTCACCGAGCATGAATTCAACCAGCAACCAGGAAGCAAGACCACCAATGATGGCAGCCAGCGCACCTTGCGTGGTCGCGCGCGACCAGTAAGCACCGAAGAAGAGAGGAACAAAGGCGCCGGCCAGCGTGACTTTATAGGCGTTCTCGACCATTTTGAAGATTGAGGCATTGGTGTTGAGCGCAAAAACCAGCACGATGCCAGTGAAACAGACGATGGTGATGCGCATCATGCGCAGAAAGGCACGGTCAGTCAGCCGAGGGAAGAAGGCACGCAGGATGTTTTCGGAGAAAGCCACTGAAGGCGCCAGCAGGGTAGCTGACGAACAACTCATGATCGCCGCCAGTACAGCACCGAAAAAGATGGCCTGGGCGAAAACCGGTGTGTGTTGGAGGACAAAGGTCGGTAAAACCAGTTGCGAATCGGTCTGGATCAGGCTGTTGAACTTTTCGGGGTCGATCAGGGTTGCCGAATAGGCAATGAACATCGGCACAAAGGTAAAACAGAAGTAGAGCACTCCGCCGAGGATGGAGGCGATGATGGCGATACGTGCGCTGCGCGCCGAGGTGACACGCTGGAAAACGTCCTGTTGCGGTATGGAGCCGAGCATCATGGTTATCCAGGCGCCAAGGAAGGTCAGCCACTGTACTGCACCGCCAGTCGGAAAAAACTCGAGCTTGCCGGCCGCCGAGGCGTGGTTGACAACCACCTCGACACCACCGGTCATCCCGGAAATCAGGTAGCCAATGTAGAGCATGCCGCCCATGACAACGCCCATCTGGACAAAATCGAGGATGGCGACCGAGAGCATGCCGCCGAAAGTGGTGTAGGTGAGGACGATGGCGGCACCGAGAATCATCCCGGCACTCGGCGAGATCACCCCATTGGTGACGACACTAAAGACCAGCCCGAGCGCCTTGATCTGTGCCGAAACCCAACCGAGGTAGGAAACCACGATACAGAGCGTGGTGAGTATTTCTACCGGGCGGTTGTAGCGCATCCGGAAGAAATCGCCGAGAGTCAGGATATTGAGTTTATAGAGCTTGGTGCCGTAGAAAATGCCGGCAATGATCAGGCACATGCTGGCGCCGAAGGGGTCGGCGACGACACCGCTCAGGCCATCCTTGACGAAGGTAGCCGAGACCCCGAATACCGCTTCAGCGCCAAACCAGGTGGCGAAGACCGTCGCAGTGACCACCGGCATCGGCAAGCTACGCCCGGCAACCGCAAAGTCCTTGGCATTGTGGACACGGGTAGCGGCGTAGAGGCCAATAGCGATAGAGGCAAGAAGGTAGATGACGACGAACCAGATGAGCATGTCCGTACTACCCGAAAAAGTTGGTTTAGATGGCGGGAATTATACGGTTTCGCAGCGCCGGATCAGAAGTCCGGGGCGGACTCGAAGCTCAGGGTTTCATGCGTTCCCGGCACTGGAAAGCTGAGCATCGTCGCGTGTAACAGAAGACGGGGGGCGCTGGTTTCCGAACCATATAGTTCGTCACCGAGTATCGGGTGGCCAAGTTCAGCCAGATGCACCCGCAACTGATGGGAACGCCCAGTGACCGGTTCCAATTCGATCCGGCTACTATTTGTGGTGATATCGAAGTTAAGCAGGCGATAGCGCGTAAGTGAGGGCTTGCCTATCTCGTGGTCGACTTTCTGGCGCGGGCGGTTTGGCCAGTCACAGATGAGCGGCAGACTGATCTCGCCACTGCTTGCCGCCAATTGCCCGTCTACGATGGCGATATAGCGCTTGGACACCTTGCGCTCCTGAAAGAGCATCGAGAGTTCGCGGTGCATCGCCGGCCCGCGCGCCACAACCAGCAGGCCGGAGGTGCCCATATCGAGGCGGTGCACGCTGAGCGCCTCGGGATACACCATCTGCACGCGATGAATCAGGCAATCCTGCTTATCGGGACCACGGCCGGGCACGGAAAGCAGTCCCGGCGCTTTACTGACGACCAGAAAGGCCGGATCTTCGTAAATCAGTTCAAATAGAGACATTGTTGCGGTCGACGACTAAAAAGGCCAAAAATTTTCAGGCCTTGCGACCGGTGTATTCGCGGAAAATTCCAAACGTGACGGTACATTCAACCTCAGTAAAGCCGGCACGGCGCATGGCTTCAAGGATAGGTTCCGGGTCGACTGCCGCCTGTATGGTTTCACCGTAATATTCCCAAAGCAACGAGATGTTGGCCTGGCTACGGCTCAAGCGGGCGAGGAAAGGCACCACGCCGCCGATATAGCCACGCAACAGAAGCTGGGCCAAACGACTTTGTGGGCGGCTGATTTCCATGATGCAGACACGACCACCGACGCGCAGCACGCGGCAATATTCGCCAAAGGCCTGGTCGAGATCAGCAACATGGCGCAACGCATAACCCATGGAAACGAAATCGACGTGATTATCCGGCAGCGGGATGGCCTCGGCGTAGGCTTCTATGGTTTCAACGTCCAGCTTCTTGCGCAACTCGACCAACATGCCAGGCGATGGGTCGAGTGCCAGCAAGCGACCTTCAGGGCCGATCAGGCGCTGCCCTTCGACTGCCACCAGGCCAGTGCCGGCCGCTACGTCGAGCAAGGTCATCCCCGCCTTGAGGCCGTTTCGGCGCAAAACATCACGGCGATACCAGGAGCCGCTCCCCATGGCCGTCAGGCTTTCTGCCCGGTCATAGCCGGGCGCCGCCTGATTGAACATTGCCTGCGTTACTGCCCGCCTTTCATCCTCGTTGCTGAAGTAGGGTTGCAGCCGGGGATCTACTTTTAACGCGGCATTTCGGGTAAGGGGATCAACCATATCAAATGATGCTTTCAAGAGGAGAACTGCAGGCGGCGCCAGATCAACAAGGGCAAACGCAACAAAAATCCGAGGAAGAGGCGGGTGTGCATCCACGTCAGCAAGGTGTTGTCACGCAAGTAACGAAAGTGCGAGACCCCACCTTCATCCGCTCGAAAATAACGCACCGGAGCATCAATGTTGATCGGTATGACCCCAGCCCAGCACAGGCGAACCACGGCTTCCGGATCGAAATCAAAGCGCCGCATAAAGCGATTTGAATGCATTACGCGACACAGCGGCGCTATCGGATAAACACGAAATCCGTAGAGCGAATCACCTATGCCCATCCACAGCGTTTCAAGATTGGCCCAACCGTTCGACACCTTGCGCCCATTGACACGTAAAGCGGGCGCATTGGCGTCAAAAACCGGCTTGCCGAGCACCATCGCTTGCGGTTTTTGCTGCGAGGCGGCCATAAAGGCAGGGATCAATTGAGCCGGGTGCTGGCCATCCGAGTCCATCGTCAAGGCATGGGTAAAACCCTGGCGTGCCGCCTGTGAGATGCCTTCCAGAACAGCCGAGCCCTTGCCACGGTTTTCCGGCAGGACAATCACCTTCAATCCCGGGTCAGCAGCGGCCATCCCCTGCAACAACTCGGCACTGCCATCCGTACTGCCATCGACCACGACCCAGACTGGCGTCCACTGCGCACGCGCGGCTCTGACGGTTTCCCGCACTTTGGGGCCAGGGTTGTAGCTCGGAATCAGAACCAGATGACTGGCAGAGGCGCTAGGCATGGAAAATCACCGGGGGCTGTCAGTCAGCGGCAGGTCTGTTGCGGTCGACGGCGACTTTTGGCCCAATTTTTCACGGAAATAGGCTTCCAGCTCATCGGTAAATGCGGTCACATCCTTGGGCGGGGCAAAACGCCGGCCCAGGCGAATACTAACCGTCAACGGCAAGGCAGGACGCCGGAAAAGTGGCCAGTCCTTGCCCAAATAGGGCGTGCTGTACTCGATGAGCAAGGTCTGCACCGGTGCCGTGGTACGGCTGGCAATCAGGCCGGTGCTCTTTTGACAGGGGCCGATTGGAAACTGGTCGGTACGAGTGCCCTCGGGAAAGATCACCAGATGTGCCCCACGGCGCAACTCCTCGCGCGCACTGAGTATGGTTTCCAGCGGCGCATTGTTACGGATGTAACGTGCCAGGCGAGCCGCCGCGCCAAACAGCAGGTTGTCCATGAGGGCAGCCTTCATGACGCAAACGGCATTGGGGAGGCGTGAGGTGATCAACCCGGCATCAATCAGGGAAGGATGGTTGGCGACCAGTATCAGCGGCCCTTCACCCCGTAGTTGGTCGAGTTCGCTCAGATCAAAGCGGCAGGCGCAAAAGATTTCCAGGCAGCGCAGGTAGAAGCGAAAACCATAGGTAATGAATTTTCTACCGATCGGCTGCCCCCAGCGCTGGGGTAAAACCGGGAAAAGCAGCAAGGCAAAGGGCAACCAGAGCAGGCAGATCAGGGCCAGCAAACCCAAGCCAAAAACCATGGCAAAGGTTTCATAGACAGACCAGAGCATGCCGCTGGATCGACGCAGCTCAGTCATCAACCAGAACGCGTGTTGATGACTCGCCTAAAATCCAGGAAATGGCTACACCGGCTGCAAAATAACCGTTTTGCTTGACCAGCGGACTATCTTCAAAAGTGGCACCGGAAAGGTTGTCATAGCGCACATAACTGCCCACCCAGAATTTCGGGAAACGCTTGGAGAAGCCAAGCAGATACTGCATGCCGCCATAACCGCTGGAGGCCTCGTATGCCGGCCGACCGGCCATGGCGTACTGCGGATCAACTGAATAATAGTAGGCATTCTGGCGCTTGTCGCCAAACATTGGCCCGGCCAGCAAGCCAAGGTTCCAGCCCGGCATGCCTGGCAGATCGGTGATGTCCATATTCAGTTTGGGATGAAATACCCAGCCGATGTCTTTGGGCGATCCCTCGACAGTAAATGCAGCACGAAGCGGCATTAACAATTTGACAAAGCGCGCGCGATTTTCAGAGCGCCAGAAGGTGACGTCCATTTGCGGACCAATTTCGAAAGTCGCCTTGAGATCGGACATCCCACTACGCGCCTTGATATCGTCGCTACTTGCGGGCGGTGAAAGAGCCAGGCTTAGCGTCAGGTCGAGTCGATCAGAGTCAAAGAAACTGGCGCGGATACCGCGCCGGTCAGCCTTGAAAAAATTACCGTGGTAAGTGAAAAGAGGTACCGGGACAACAAAACTACTGGTCTGATCCGAACCACGGTATGCCGGAAAACTCAACACGGCAGCACCGGCACCAACCTCCCACAATGGCTTCTCTTCAGCCGCATGGGTTGAACCAACCACAAGACTCAGGGCAATCAGGCCCGTTTTTAATAGATGGGCCATCAGGAATTCCCTAAAGACTGCAAAGCCGAGGCTTCGATTTCAACCAGCAAATCTGCGCGGCAAATATCGGCCTGAAGATAAACAATTTCTGCAGCCCCGAGGCGCTCGGCCAAAAGCTGGCGAATACCCTCAAAATCTCCGGCATGACGGATATAAACACGATAGGAAAGCGCTTCCAGGCGATAAGCAGCACCACGACTCAAGGCGCTGGCCTCTTGAACGACAGCGGCGATATTAGCCAGGGATTCCAGGCACTGCCCGGCGGCATCTCCCGGATGTACAGTCAGGTGGCCAACGATACTGGCGGTTCCGGAGATAAACAGAATTTCCTGAGCCGGCAGATAAACAAGATTAGCGCGCGAAAAAGTTGGGCTGCGTGGGCCGTAATCCACCGGGTAATTGTAGGCACTGACTTGGCGCGGATTTTCCACTGGTGTTGCCGGTTGCTCTCCCGCCATGAAAGCAATGCTCAATGGCCCACCGGCAAGACCGATGGCACAGGCTGCCGGCATATTGCCCGTCGCCCCGCGCTTGAAAGCGATGAAGGCATCCTGACGGCCAATATTGAACTGACGGTAACGCTCCAGACCATCACTTTCAACATTGATATCTGCCAAGTAGTTCCATACCCGCCAGAGATGCGGCAAACCTTCCTGCTCAAGCAGGCGAAAAATCCGGCGATAAGCTTCTTCGGTTGCCGCCTGTAATGGCGATTGCGCCGAGCCAAAGGCCAGCTCATCAAGTTCAATCACACCGTAGAGCAATGGGCCGGCACGACGAAATGAAATACCTTCGAAGACTCCGGAGCGACATTCGCATTCGAGTCTCCAGATTTCCTGCAGGCTGTCATCCGCACAACCAAGCAAGGGTGCTGCAATCGACTGCACCGGCCAGCCAGCTGAATGATCAGCCGAAAGCAAACCGATGGAACTAGCCCCCAGAACATATTCCCTCGCGCCGGCAAGACCGGGCAAGGGATCATTAATTCTGGAAGTCAGCAGGGTCAGTGTCACTAGACGGAAGTCATTGCCGGATCGTCAACCCGGCGGATATTGAAACGTCTACGTTTCCAGCCCATAAACGCACGTCGAGGCTGAATGATGTTGGCGATGTAATAGATCACCTTGAAGATGATGATGGAACGCCAGATCGGCGTCTTGCCAAAAATATCGCCAGCCAGCACCGAAAGCATGGCTTCCTTGACGCGGAAGATGTTTTTCGGATGCATGAAAAAGTCGCGCATGATCGGATTGGTTACACGATAGATGAACCAGGAAAATTCCTTCGGGCCATGCTTCATCAGTTCGTCAAAACGCTTGAGCGCCGCAGGCGCCTCTGCTGGTGTTTTGAGACAGGTATCAATCGCCTCGGCCCCGATCACGCCACTGTTCATGGCGAGCAACACACCAGACGAGAAAACCGGATCGATAAAGGCGTAGGCGTCGCCAAGTAACAGGTAATTTGAGCCGTGATTACGCTCGGATACGTAAGAAAAATTACCGGTGGCCTCGACTTCATTGATCAGCGTCGCCATCTTCAAGCGTTCGGCAAGCGCCGGGCACATAGCGATGCCGTCCCGCAGAAACTGCTCAACGCTGCGCTGACCCTTGGTCTTCATGTAATACGGCCAGGTCACCATGCCGATACTGGTGACGTCGTCCTGCATGGGAATGAACCAGAACCAGCCGTGTTCGAACCAGAAAATAGTGATGTTGCCTTCGGCCTGTCCCTCATGGCGTAGGGCACCAGCAAAGTGGCCATAGATGGCCGAACTGTTGTGTTTGGGGTTGCGATGTTTGATCTGAAAACGGTTGGCCAGAAAAGTATCACGTCCGGAAGCGTCGACAACGAAACGTGCCTTGCATTCAAACTCACTGCCATCGTCGCGCTGCGCCTTGATCACCGCACCACTATTATCGGGCAGAAAATCGACAGATTTGGCCTTGCAGGACTCATGAACCTCGACACCTTTTTTCTCGGCATTGCGAATCAGGATGGTGTCGAACTCGGCACGCTTGACTTGGTAGGCATAGGGCATCGACTTGTCCCAGGCATCGGCAAATTGTATGGATTGCGGCATATCGTGGTGCGGTGAGACAAACTCCGCACCCCATTTCTCCATACCGATGGCCTTGATCTCCTCGGCCAAACCCATGCGCTCGAAGAGTGGCAGATTGGCGGGAAGCAAGGATTCGCCAATGTGAAAGCGCGGGTGTCTGGCTTTCTCAAGCAAGACAACGTGGTAGCCTTTCTCGGCCAGCAAGGGCGCTATCGTTGTTCCGGCCGGACCACCACCGATGACCAGAACATCACATGTCTGGCTACTTGCTGCCCTTGCCTGATTTTCCACCCTTGCCTCCTTCGGTTTTCGACTTGATTTCTGCTGTCGGTGTCGCACCAGCTGGCTGAGCCTTGGCCACAATCTCGGGGCGCCCTTCAATCTTGCTGATCCGCCCGCCATCCCAGTGAATAACGAGTGGGTAACGCAACCAGTAGTACTTCCAGGTCGCCGCTTCCAGCTTGGGCGTATCGTTGGTTGCCGGGTAACCCAAGGCCATGATCAATTGCTCCTTGGTCATGCCCTTGAGGATTTTTCCAGCCTCAATCGCGGCGCGAATACTGGCTGGAAATTTGGCCAGTTTGAGCCCGGGATCATCAAGAACGACCAGTTTATCGATCCACGCCGGCGTTTTTTCCTGTGCTCTGCCGTAATCGTGACCGAAGCGATAAGTCTTGTCATCCGCCTCGACATTGGCGCGATAGCCTTCTATTTCGCGCACCAGCAGTTTGCTACCAACCGGGATGAATGGCAGTTCGCCAGAGCCCATGTCGCTGACCCAGTCTCCGGTATAGCGCAGATTACAGCAGGCATAGCCCATGCGCAGCCCAACGGCCGATGAAACACGGCCACCGGTAGTTGCCAGTTCGCTGGCTTCCTTCTCCTGAGCTGCCTTGATCGCTGCATTGCCACTACCGCAGCCATTGAGGGCCAAAACAAGAACTGTTGCGGTCAACAGTCCAAAATGACCCAAAAAGACCTTTTTTTTCATGCTTATCCCTGAATTAAGCGTGGGATTATACCGCCGCCTGCAAAGCCGGCGTAGTACAGCACGATGTAGATTCGACTGGCGGGATAACGGCTTTCATGGCGTCGCGCCTTGAAATCCTGATTGGTGACATGGAAACGATATTATCGACTTGCAAATCCGGGCTGAGATAGGGTTTGAGGCCTAGTGGCTGGCGCGGATGCAAGGCAAATTCACGTTTGGCCTTCTCCAGCTGTTCCTTGTTGGCGCTGAAGTAACGCGCGGCAGCAATAGTCTCCGGCAAATGCTTGAGTACATGCCACAGGCTCCAGCGGTGCGCCCACAGGCGCTTGGCAAAGCGGTGACGATAGCCTTTGCTGTCATAGAAACGCTTGACGTGCCAGTTGTAGAGCGCATCCATCTCCTCGCGTGACTGGAAACCCTTGGGTAGGAAAACGAAATTCAGGCAATTCATCAGGCGCCAGTCCTCGATGAATTCACCAGACTCGGTACCGTTGGCGCACTCATCCCAGATCGGCGCACCATGCAACGGGCTGAACTTGGTCATGTTCATCTCGTCGAGTTCGAGCGACAGGATGAAATCACTCGTCACCTTGACCGTTTCCGGTGTCTCGCCTGGCATACCAAAAATGAACAGGCCCTTGGCACGCATCCCGGCAGCGTGGATCTGGCGCACTGTATCGCGCACTGCATCCAGCGTAACCCCTGCCTTATGGCGCTCCATCATCATCGGATCAGCCGACTCAATACCCATAGAAACCATTAATACACCGGCTTTTTTGAGTTGGGCCAGCATTTCATCCGAGGTATGGCCCGTGCGGATGGCACAGTTCCACTGAATGCCCAGTGGCTTGTCGATCAGCAACTGGCACAAATCGAATACCCGCTGCTTCTTGGCGGTAAACAAGTCGTCGTACATGTTGATGTGATAGACACCGAACTTGTCCCGCAGATACTTCATGTGGTCGTAGGTATATTGCGCCGAATTGGTTTTGTAGAGTCGCTCGAATACCGTGCGATCACAAAACGAACAAGTGTAGGGGCAACCACGCGAAGTAATCATCGTCGCGCCATAGCGCTTCTCGTAGGCGAACAGCGGCAGATGGTAGGCGTGCGGAAATCCAGCCAGTTTCTCGTAAGCGGGGAAGGGTAGTTCATCGAGATCGAGAATACGATCACGGCGTGGGTTGATATGAATCTTGCTGGTTTCGTCACGATAGATCAGATTACCAATCCCATTCAGGGGCTTGCCGTCAGCAAGTTCGAGGAAGGCACCTTCGCCCTCACCGATAACCAGATAGTCGATTTCCGGAAAATATTCGAGGATAGGTGCACCGAGCGAGGAGACATGCACATTACCGAAAACAATCTTGATTTCCGGCCGACGCTCGCGAATGTAGGTAGCAAGTTCGACGGCATCCATAAAGCCGGAAGTTGTCGCCGAAAAACCGACCATTTCCGGATCAGTAGCCAGCACAATCTCGGCATTCTCGGCAATGGTCGGCGGTGCATACGGACCAAGACAATCGTGCAATTGCACACTGTGACCAAATTTTTCCAGCCATGAGGCAAGTTGCATGATGCCAATTGGCGGCATACGATTGGCAAGTACGGAAAAATCCGGCTGACCGGGAACAAAATTGAAACCTGCCGGGTGAACAAGCGTTACACGCATGGCTTGATCCTTGAACGAAGTATCTGAATTTTAGTGGAAAATTGCCAAAGTATCCCAGGCAAATTTTAAAATCAGTACACCAACAAGCAGGAGAAATACCTGTCGCACGAATTCGCTGCCATGCTTTAACGCCAACCAGGTTCCGGCCAGCGAACCACTAAAATTGGCCAGCGCCATCCCTACAGCAAGCAGTGGCAAGAGATAAGTGTTCGGCACGAAATAGGCAAGAGCAGCCAGATTGGTCGCCACATTGACCAGTTTGGCGCTGGCCGAGGCATGCAGAAAATCAAAACCAAAAAATCGCACAAAAAGAAAAATTAGAAAACTGCCGGTTCCTGGTCCAAAAAAACCGTCATAAAAACCGATTAAGCCACCCAGCAATACTGCGTAGACCAGTTCGCGCCGTCCGGTATGAGTTGGCCGGTGCTCCAGCCCAAAATTTTTGCGTTTCAAGGTGTATACCGCAGCAAGCACCAGCAGCACAAGAATCATCGGTCGCACTGCATCCTTGGGTAGCCAGGAAACGGCTGCTGCCCCAAGATATGAAAACATGAAAGCGAAAATTGCAGCAGGCAAAATGGTTCGCCAGGGCATACGTACTTGGCGGGCATAGCGCCAACTAGCGCTTGCCGTGCCAACCACACTGGCACATTTATTTGTGCCAAACAGCGTTGCTGCTGACTCACCCGGATAAATCGTAAATAAAGCCGGTATCTGAATCAATCCACCACCACCCACTATGGCGTCAACAGCCCCCGCTAGGAAGGCCGCAAGGAGCAGCAGTAACAAGCCCATATCCAGGCTTTCAAGCATTCAGAATATCCTGATAAAACAAAAGCCAATGGAATTCAGAGTTTGTAACAAAGATCAGGCCAGGTCCTGAAAGTGGTTCTTGTTACTGTTTTCTATAAAACTATAAATTAAAGAACTATTACTAATAACTCAGTAACAAGTCTGTGGATAACTTTTTAAATCACATTTAATACAAAAAGTTAAAGTGAAAATTTGACTCTTGGGAACTACTGGAAACAGCTGTGGATGAAATGGGGACAGTTTTTTGATTTTTCCCAATTGATCATTTATCCCCAAACTGCCAATGCTTTCCCCACAGACTTGTCTACAGCATGGAAGCAAGAAAAAGTTTTTACTTTCCGATACAAAACCGGCTAAAAATCACGCCTAGGAGATCGTCTGCGGTAAATT
>CAXYZX010000066.1:0-13612 GCA_964293845.1 uncultured Dechloromonas sp. | reverse complement strand
TCGATGGCGTCGATGTACTTGGTACGCGTCGCATTGGTCAATCCTTCACGAAGCAGGCGGATGACTTCGCCATCTTCACGGCCGCGCTGGCAGGCATCCTGATAGAGGATGACATCGTCGAAGGCATCGCCAAGGATTTCGGTTTGCTGACGAATGTCGTCATCACGCCGGTCACCGGCACCACTGATTACCACGGAGCGGCGGACAGCGGGCATGTTTTCGATGGCATTGACCAGAGCCAGGATGGCATCCGGATTGTGGCCGTAGTCAGCGATCAGGGTGGCACCCTTGTAGTCGAAGACGTTGAAGCGGCCGGGAGCGGTCGCGGCGTCATTGACGAAACCAGACAGTGCGCTTTCGATGATTTCCCATGAATAACCCAGCGCCCAGCCGGTTGCGGCTGCAGCCATGGCATTTTCGACCTGGAAGCCGATGGCGCCGTTACGGGTGAGCGGGATGTTGGCCAGCGGAATGCGGTGCTTCTTGCGGCCCTCACCAAAGATCAGAGAGTCGCGCTCGACATAAGCGACACGATGGCCCTGGGCGCGGTGGGTGGCGAGTACCGGGTTGGTGCGATCCAGCGCGAAGAAGATAATGGCGCCATGGCAGTGATGCGCCATGGCAGCGACTACCGGGTCGGCGGCATTGAGTACGGCAGTACCCTTGGGGGCGACGTTTTCGACGATGACGCGTTTGACCACGGCCAGTTCATCGACTGTGGTGATGAAGTTGAGGCCGAGGTGGTCGCCAAGGCCGATATTGGTGATTACTGCAACATCGCACATGTCAAAGCCGAGGCCTTCGCGCAACACGCCGCCACGGGCGGTTTCGAAAACGGCGGCATCAACATCGGGGTGCAGCAGTACATTTCGGGCGCTTTTCGGGCCGGAGCAGTCACCGCTATCGGTGCGCTTGCCGTCAATGTAGACGCCATCGGTGCTGGTCATGCCGACGCGCATGCCATTGCTCTCGAAAATGCGGCCGATCAGGCGGCTGGTCGTTGTCTTGCCATTAGTACCGGCGATAGCAACGACCGGAATGCGGGCGTTGTCGCCATCCGGGAACATCATGCCGACGATGGCTTCGCCAACTGCGCGGCCTTTGCCGAACGATGGGTCGAGGTGCATGCGCAAGCCCGGTGCAGCATTCACTTCAACGATGCCGCCGCCCTGATCTTCCAGCGGCTTGAGCATGGTGTCGCAAACGACATCAATGCCACAAATGTCGAGGCCGACAGTTTGAGCTGCGGCCACCGCGCAGGCGGCTAATTCGGGATGCACGTCATCGGTAACGTCGGTAGCGGTGCCGCCCGTGGACAGATTGGCGTTGTTGCGCAGAACGACACGGCTGCCGCGCTGTGGCACGGAGTCGGCATTGAGTCCTTGCAACTCGAGGCGGGCGAGGGCGATCTCGTCGAAACGGATTTTGGTTAGCGAAGTGGCGTGCCCATCGCTGCGGCGTGGGTCCTGGTTAACCTTTTCAACGAGCTGGCGTACCGTGCTGACGCCATCGCCAATGACCAGTGGCGGATCACGGCGGGCGGCGGCGATCAGCTTGTCGCCGATGACCAGCAGGCGGTAGTCGTGGCCCGGCAGATATTTTTCAACCAGAATGTCGTCACGGAACTCTTCGGCCAGAGTAAAGGCTTTCTTGATCTGTTCTTCGCTCGTCAGGTTGACCGAAATCCCCTTGCCCTGATTGCCATCGCGTGGTTTGACGACTACCGGTACACCAATTTCCTGCGCTGCTGCCCAGGCATCATCGGCATCCTTGACCGGACGGCCGAGCGGCACGGCAACGCCGGCAGCCTGCAGCAAGTTTTTGGTCAGTTCCTTGTCTTGCGCAATTGATTCGGCAATGGCGCTGGTATAGCTGGTTTCGGCAGCCTGAATCCGTTTCTGCTTGCTGCCCCAGCCAAACTGGACCAGGCTGCCCTGCGTCAGGCGGCGATAAGGAATGCCGCGTGCCTGAGCGGCGGCAACGATGGCGCCGGTTGAGGGGCCGAGGCGGATGTCTTCGTCGAGATCGCGCAATTCCTTGAGTACCGCTTCGAGATCAAATGGCGTGTCGTTAAGGGCGGCCAGGCAGAGTTCTTCGGCGCGTTCAAAGGCGAGACGGCCAACGTCTTCTTCAGTGTACTCAACGACCACTTGAAAAACGCCGGGATCCAGCGTCTGGGCCGTACAACTGAAGGTAACCGGGCAGCCGGCCTGGGCTTGCAGGCCAAGGGCGGCGAACTCCAGCGCATGAGCCATCGAGACGGTGTCGAGATGGTCGGCGGGAATCAGATCGCCCAGTGCCGGAAAGCGTTCACGCAGGCGAGGCTCGAAATTGGGTAGGTCGGCGATCGCACTTTCGCCACCATCGCAGGTGACAATCGATTGAATCGCGGTGTGCCGGCTCCACAGGTTGGGGCCGCGCAGGGCACGAATACGGGAAACGTCCATGACGCTAAATCCTTGTTAGTTCCGGGCGGCTGGTTTGCGCGGCTTTTTGGCCAGTTGCGCGAGCAGGGCGGAGGGGTCGGGCAGTTCCAGCCCATAAGTTTTGATGCCGGTGCTGATCGCATCGTACGTAACACCCAGCGCCCAGCCAGCGGCAACTGCCGCCAGTACGTTGGCGATGGTGGCCGGATCTTTTTGTTTGCCAATGGCCGGCACGTCACCGAGGCGGCACAGTAGCCAACCTTCTTCGGTGCCGGTTGCCAGGGTGATGCGGCTATTGCGCACGATCACCCCACGCTTGCCGGAGGCCAGATGCTCGGCCATTGCCGGGCAAGCGGGGTCGGCAGCAAAGAGAATGACCTCTCCGTCACATAGTTCGGCAAAGTCGGCAACGACCGGATCGCAGGCGTTGAGGACGGCACAGCCGGTACGCAGCACGACGTCTATCTGGGTACGGTAGGTGTTGCGGAAGGTGGTGAAGTATTCACCTCCGCTAGGGTGTACATCCCAGCGTGCGAGGTCTTCGAGTTCTGGCTCAATATTGGTGACGATGCCGATCTGGCAGCGGTCGTAAGCCAAGCCCTCGCCGAGGATTGTGCGTGCGCCATTCTCGATGACCACCGCTTCTAGCGCCCGGTTGAGTAGCAGACGGTGGCCGCCTGTCCACGTCGCGGCGTCGCTCTTCTGAACGTGCCGACGGCCGAGATGAACGCCGTCGCTACAGGCGAGACCGACGCGCTTGCCGGACATGTAAATCAGATGGGCGACGAGTTTGGCAACGGCAGTTTTGCCCCGCGTGCCGGTGACGCCGACGAGCGGGATACGACCACTTTCGCCGGGCGCGAAGAGATTGTCGACAATCGCCTTGCCGACCGGACGCGGCTTGCCTATCCCCGGTTTGAGATGCATCAGCAGGCTGGGGCCAGCATTGACTTCAACGATGGCGCCACCCTGTTCGGATAGAGGTCGGGAAATGTCTTCGGCAACCAGATCGATACCGGCAATATCTAGGCCGATGACGCGCGCGGCCAGAGAAACCAGGGCAGCGGTATCGGGGTGCACTTCATCGGTGACGTCGAAAGCGTGGTTGGCGTTGCGCTGGATCAGGACTTCGCGGTCTTTGGCCGGGATGGCTTCGGGCTCGAGGTTCTGGCGCGACAGTTCCATGCGGGCGGCAGAGTCGATGCGGATATTGGAGAGCGGGTGTAGCTCGGTCGGGCCACGGCGCGGGTCAGAGTTCACTTGCAAGGCGATCAGTTCGGTCACTGTTGATTTGCCATCACCAGTGACCATGACCATGTCGCCCCGGTTGGCGGCGACCAGTTTGCCGCCAATGACCAGCATGCGGTGTTCGGTGCCGGGAATCGAGCGTTCGACCAATACGCCGCTGCCTTCTTCGACGGCGATCTTGTAGGCTTTTTCGATTTCTTCCTTGGTTTTGACATCAATGAAGACGCCACGACCGTGGTTGCCATCAACTGGCTTGATGCAGACCGGTAGGCCGATATCTTCGGCGGCTTCCCAGGCGTCTTCTGCGCTACTGACTTCACGGCCTTCCGGGATTGGCACACCGCAGGATTCGAGCAGGCTCTTGGTCAGGTCCTTGTCGCGCGAAATGGTTTCGGCGATGGCGCTGGTGCGGTCGGTTTCGGCTGTCCAGATGCGGCGCATGGCGGCGCCGTAGCCAATTTGTACCAGGTTGCCGTCATCGAGCAGGCGGATGGTCGGGATGTCGCGATCGTCGGCAGCATCGACAATACTGGCGGTCGACGGGCCGAGGCACTTCGAATCGACCATGTCGCCGAGTTCTTCAACCGTCGCTGCGACATCGTAGGGGCGATCTTCGATGGCGGCCATGATCAGGTCGCGCGCCTTGTACAGCGCGGTGCGTGTGACTTCCTCGTGCCAAGCGCGAACGGCTACCTTGTAGACGCCAACCTCCGAGGTTTCGCGCGTTTTGCCGAAACCGCCGGGCAGGCCGGCCAGATTCTGCAGTTCCAGCGTGATGTGTTCGAGGATGTGGCCGACCCAGGTACCTTCTTCAACCCGGCGCAGGAATCCACCACGCTCTTCGTAGCTGCAGCGGTGTTCGACCAATGAAGGCAACCAGGCCGAAAGGCGCTCGTAGAAACCGGGAATTTTGTTGGAGGGGAAGTCTTCCAGTTCGCCGATATCAACCCAGGCTTCCAGTACCGGACGGTAAGTCCACATGTTGGGGCCGCGCAGGGCAATGATGTCCCGAATGATGATGTCTTTTTTCTTCATGCTTTTTTCGCCCAGCTCCGTCGTTGGGATTAATTTTTGGGGCAGTTGGTAATTATTAACGCTTTCGGGGGCGCGTGGATTACCTGAGTCAAAAAAATGTCACGTTTCGGTACAGGTCGTTACAGGAAGCGGTCGAGCAATTTGCGGCTGTGGCGATCCAGCGTGCCGATATCGCGGATCAGGAATTCGATACCGTTGCTATCGGCGATGATCAGGCGGGTCTGGCTCAAGCGGCGGATATCCTCTTCGCCCTTGAGAATCAGGGAGGATTGCCCACGATTGGTGGCGACCTGCCAGGTACTCGGGCAGGCAAAGCTGGATACGTCGATGATTTTTTCGATTTCCGGGACGAATTCGCGGCTGGCCAGTTCTTCCTCGACCAGTTGTGCGATAGCTGGCGGCAGATCGGCAATGCGCTCTACCCAGCCGACTTCATGGCCTTCGCTATTGACCAGAGCAATACCCTCATCCGGGGCGGCAATCGGAAAAGCACGCACGGGAACGACGCCGGCATGGCTTTCATTATTTTGGGTGGTTAAAACGAGTTGACCGTAACTGTCTCGTTTGAGGGTGAAATCAGGCGCCATCATTTGCTGAGCTCCTTGCTGGGCGATTCAATGCTCCGGCGTGCTTCTGGTTCGGTATCGACGTTACGGGCCTGCGCCTGATAGAGCTTGTAGTAATGGCCTTCGATGGCCATCAGTTGATCGTGGTTGCCAATTTCGACGATACGGCCGCGATCCATGACGACTAGTCGGTCGGCCTTGCGCAGCGTGGACAGGCGGTGGGCGATGGCGATGGTGGTACGGCCACGAACCAGGTTGTCGAGCGCCTTCTGGATTTCCTTTTCGGTTTCGGTATCAACCGAGGAAGTCGCTTCGTCGAGGATCAGGATAGGCGGGTTGATCAGCAGGGCGCGGGCGATTGAAATACGTTGGCGTTCGCCACCGGACAAACCCTGGCCACGTTCGCCAACCAGTGAATCGTAGCCGTGCGGCAGGCGCAGGATGAATTCGTGGGCGTGGGCGGCGCGGGCGGCGGCAATGATTTCGGCACGTGAGGCGTCCGGCTTGCCGTAGGCAATATTTTCGGCAATCGTGCCGAAAAACAGGAAAGGCTCCTGCAGAACGAGGCCGATGTTCTGGCGGAATTCGGCAACCGGCACTGAGCGGACGTCGACCCCATCAATATAGACAGCTCCCTCAGTGACGTCATAGAAGCGGCACATGAGATTAACTAGGGTGCTCTTGCCCGAACCGCTATGCCCGACCAGACCAATCATCTCGCCCGGCTCGATGATCAGGTCGACATCGCGGGTCACGGCACGGGTGCCGTAGCGGAAACTGGCTTTGCGCAGTTCAAGACGGCCTTCACACTTGCTCAAATGAACCGGATTGGTCGGCTCTGGTACGCTGGAAACGTGGTCGAGAATGTCGAAAATCCGCTTGGCGCCAGCCGCTGCTTTTTGCGTCACCGAAACGATGCGGCTCATCGAGTCAAGGCGCAGGTAGAAACGGCTGATATAGGCAAGGAAGGCAGTCAGCACGCCGACCGTGATGTCATTCTTGGAAATCTGCCAGATACCGAAGGCCCAGACGACGAGCAGTCCGACTTCGGTAAGCAGCGTGACGGTTGGTGAGAACAGCGACCAGGTTTTGTTCAGCTTGTCGTTCATCGCCAGGTTGCGGCTGTTCGATTCGCGGAAACGCTCGGCTTCGCGTTTTTCCTGGGCGAAGGCCTTGACCACGCGGATGCCGGGAATGGTATCCGCCAGCACGTTGGTGACTTCAGCCCAGACCCGGTCCACTTTCTCAAAACCGGTGCGCAGCTTGTCGCGTACGTAATGAATCATGTAGGCGATGAAGGGTAGTGGCACCAGCGTGACGATGGCTAGCCAGGGGTTGATCGAGAAGAGAATGACCGAGGTCATGACGATCATCAGCACGTCGGTCGCAAAATCGAGAAGATGCAGGGAAATGAAGACATTGATGCGGTCGGTTTCCGAGCCGATGCGTGCCATCAGATCACCGGTACGCTTGCCGCCGAAATATTCCAGCGACAAACCGAGCAGATGTTCGTAAGTCGTGGTGCGCAGATCACGACCGATCCGTTCGGAAACCAGCGCCAGAATGTAGGTGCGCAACCAGCCGAGCAGCCAGGCAACGAGCGCCGCCGCGAACAGGCCGCCGAGGTATGTGCTGACCAGCGGCCAGTCGATCGGCTGACCGTTCTGAAAAGGGATCAACACTTTGTCCATCAGCGGCATGGTCAGGTAGGGGGCGACCAGGGTTGCTGCGGTCGACGCCAAAGTGAGCAGAAATCCGGCGAGCAATTGCCATTTGTAGGGTTTGGCAAAGCGCCAGAGGCGCAGCAGCGTCCAGGTTGACGGCGGCGTCGAGGTCTCGCGTGTGCAGATCTGGCATTCGTCCTGGCCCGGCTCCAGTGGTGCCTTGCACTTGGGACAAAAGTTGTCGAGCGGGCGTTCAACCGGCTGGCCGCTGATCAGGCTTTGCAGGTGCAGGTCGAATTCGGTAATGACCCTTAGCGCGGCCAGGTTGTGGCCCAGTGTGTAACGCCAGCAGGCCAGGCGGCCTTGCTCGTCGATTAGTTCCAGCGTGCCAACACCGGCGTGGTCGAGATGGTTGAGTTTGAGGCCGGCACGTAACCGCCATTCATGCCATGTCGTTTCACACGGTGCGCGGGCCAGCAGGCGTTGGTCGGTGACGATAACCAGGCCGTTGGCGAACTGCAGGCGGGAATCGAGGTCAATTTCAAGCCAAGCCTGAATTTCCTCACCGGCGGCCATTTGTGGCTCGACTTCGGTGGCCCAGCGACTGGGCAACACCGGCACATTGCCGGCAATATTTTGTGCATTTGGGGTCATCTGACGAGTATACCGCAAGGGTTGGTTACCCCATCTAACGCCTCATTTTTTTGCAGGTTGACTCACGTCAAGGCTTTAAGCTGTCAGCTACCGTTGAATACGCCGAAGCCACAAACAAGGAAAGCCATGTTTCGTATCTCTCAATATATGCAGGAAATCGCCGCGCCGACGCCGCTAGGCCCCAAGCGCAACCCGCCCGGCCCGGTGGTGATCTGGAACCTGATTCGGCGCTGCAACCTGACCTGCAAGCATTGCTATTCGATCTCGGCCGATACCAATTTCCCCGGCGAGTTGAGTACCGAGCAGGTTTATGGCGTGATGGACGATCTCAAGGAATTCAAAGTCCCGGTGCTCATTCTCTCCGGTGGTGAGCCGTTGTTGCGCCCGGATATTTACGACATCGCCAAGCGCGCCAAGGCCAAGGGTTTTTACGTCGGGCTGTCGTCCAACGGTACCCTGATCAATGAAGACAACATCGATCAGATTGCGCAGTGTGATTTCAACTACGTCGGTGTCTCGCTCGATGGCATCCGCGAAACGCATGACAAGTTCCGCCGCATGGACGGCGCTTTCGAAGCTTCGCTGAAAGGCATACGTCTGTGCCGTGATCTCGGCCTGAAAATCGGCGTCCGCTTCACGATGACGCAGGACAATGCCCACGACCTGGCGGAATTGCTCAAGCTGGTCGAAGACGAAGGTATCGACCGTTTCTACTTCTCGCACCTTAACTATGCCGGGCGTGGCAACAAGAATCGCAAGGACGACGCCCAGCACCAGCTGACGCGTTGGGCGATGGACCTGCTTTTCGATACCTGCTGGGAATACCAGCAGCGCGGGCTGGAGAAAGAGTTCACCACTGGCAACAACGATGCCGACGGCGTTTATTTTCTGCACTGGGTGCGGCGGCGTTTTCCGGAGTCAGCGGCGCACGTCGAGGCCAAACTGCGCCAGTGGGGCGGAAATTCGTCGGGGGTCAATGTTGCCAATATCGACAACCTGGGTAATGTGCACCCCGATACCATGTGGTGGCACCACACCCTGGGCAGCGTTAAAACGCGGCCCTTCTCGCAAATCTGGCCGGATACTTCGGATGTCCTGATGGCTGGCCTCAAGCAGCACCCGCGGGCGGTCAAGGGGCGTTGCGGCGAATGCGCCTACCTCGGTATCTGCAACGGCAATACCCGCGTTCGCGCCCAGCAGATGACCGGTGATGCCTGGGCGGAAGATCCGGGTTGCTATCTTTCCGACGAGGAAATCGGGTTATGAACTGGCGCATCCTGATTCCGGCCGGCTTTGCCGCCTATTTCCTGTTCGGCATGGCGCAACTGGCCGAGGCAGCCGACGAATTTTCCAAAACTGCGGCCAATTTCAAGCAGCATTGCTCGTCCTGCCACGGCGTAGACCGTCTCGGCGGCCTCGGCCCGGCGCTGATTCCGGAGAACCTGGCCCGCCTGCGCAAGCCGGAAGCGGAAAAAGTTATCCGCGAAGGGCGGCCGGCGACGCAGATGCAGGGTTTTGGCGACAAGCTGGCGGCTGATGAAATCAAGGCGCTGGTCGACTACGCCTATACGCCGATCAAGCCAATGCCGGCGTGGGGTGAAGCCGAGATCAAGGCGTCACGCATCGTCAGTTACGCGCCGGGCAGCTTGCCGGACAAGCCGCAATTCAGTGCCGATCCGATGAACCTGTTTGTCGTTGTCGAATCCGGCGATCATCATGTCTCCATCCTCGATGGCGACAAGCTCGAACCCATCCACCGCTTTCAGTCGCGCTACGCCTTGCATGGCGGGCCGAAATTCACGCCGGATGGGCGTTACGTTTTCTTCGCCTCGCGTGATGGCTGGGTCACTAAATTTGATATGTGGAACCTGAAAGTTATCGCCGAAGTGCGCGCTGGCATCAATACGCGCAACGCGGCAGTGTCGGGCGACGGCAAATGGGTGGCGGTGGCCAACTACCTGCCGCACAGTCTGGTCATCCTCGACGCTGATCTCAATCTGACCAAAATTCTGCCGGTGATGGATAAGGATGGCAAAGTCAGTTCACGCGTTTCTGCGGTCTACGACGCCTCGCCACGCCAAAGCTTCGTCGCCGCGCTGAAGGACGTCAAAGAGGTCTGGGAGGTCTCCTACAACCCGAAGGCGGATGACATCGCCGCCGGCATGATCCATGACTTCAAGTATCGCGAAGGCAAGTTCATCCCCGGTTTCCTTAATCCGCAACGCACCCAACTCGACGACTACCTAGATGATTTCTACTTCACGCAGGGTTACGACGAAGTGATGGGCGCCTCGCGCAACGATACCAAGAGTTCAGTGAGCGGCCAGGTGGTCAATCTGGACGCGCGCAAAAAAATCGCCGACCTCGAACTTCCCGGCATGCCGCACCTCGGTTCCGGTATCAGTTGGCAATGGCAAGGCAAAACGGTGATGGCAACGCCGAATCTGAATGAAGGGCTGATCAGCATCATCGATATGCAGACCTGGAAAACCGTCAAGCAGATCAAGACCCGCGGCCCCGGCTTCTTCATGCGTAGCCACGAAAACAGCCGCTATGCGTGGACCGATTCGATGATGAGCAAGGAGTTCAAGGACACCATGCAGGTCATCGACAAGCAGACTTTGGAGATTGTTGCCGAACTCAAGCCGGTGCCGGGCAAGACCTTCGCCCATGTCGAGTTCACCAAGGACGGTAAATACGTGCTGGCCAGCCTGTGGGACATGGACGGCGCACTGATCATCTATGATGCCGAAACGCTCAAGGAAGTGAAGCGCCTGCCGATGAAGAAGCCGGTCGGTAAATACAATGTGTGGAACAAAATTACCAAATCAGAAGGTACCAGCCACTGAGGCGGCGGATGCGGAGTCAATTTTGGGGCGTATATCCCGGTTGACCGCGACAGGTGTGCCCGCTACTTTGCCGCTGGCCTGAAGGCATCAACAATCGATTCAAAAGAAAAGGAATCCTGATGGAAAGACGCGAAGTATTGAAAACCGTGGCCGCCACTGTCGCCGCCGCCATGTCTGGCGCTGTGCTGGCCGGGGAGCATGACCACCATGATCATGCTGGCATGGCTCAGCGGAACGCCGGTCTGATCGCCGCCAGTGCTGACTGCCTGAAAACTGGCGAAGCCTGTCTCGCCCATTGCATCTACCTGCTTGGCAACGGTGACAAGACGATGGCCGCCTGCGCCCAGTCGGTCAATGAACTGCTGGCTTCCTGTAACGCCCTGATGAAACTGGCCGGGCAGGATTCGCGCTACGTTCCCGCCTTCGCCAAAGTTGCCGCTGAAGTCTGCTCCAACTGCGAAAAGGAGTGCCGCAAGCACGCCGACCACCATGCAGAGTGCAAGGCCTGCGCGGAATCCTGCGCTGCCTGTCTGAAAGAGTGCAAGAAGGTCGCGGCCTGATTTTCCCTCGCGGTATCAGGCAAAGCGTCCCGGAATAGTATTTCGGGGCGCTTGTTTTTTTATTTTGATTGGCTGGAACGGTGGTTTCTAAGTTGAAGTAAACCAGCCACTGGATGTTTGAATTGAATGCTGCGTTTCAGCGAATGAGCAGCAGATCATCTTCGCGCAACACGGGCATGGCGAATCCGAAAAGATCTGGCTGGGCGCAGAGTTCGAGGTCGGCCAGCGGCAAGTTTGGCCAGGTGCCGGCTGTAAAGCGTTGCCCGAAGTCGGAGTCGCGTACGCGTTGGGCGAAACCTTGCGGCGCCGCCTGATCGCCACGCAGCAAGGATTCAATGTAGTCGGCGCAGGCGATATCTTCATCACCATCGCGGTCCACCCATTCGCCGGTGATGACAAAGCAAACTTCATCTGCACCCGCCGTGCGGATCGCCTCGGCCGTTGCGCGCGCGCAAACGAGACTGGCCGCGTAAAGGTTTCGCGCCCGGCGAAAGCGCTGCAGGCCACACACGCCAGCGGCCGTGCTCAGCACCACAGTTTTCCCGGCAAGATTGGCGTGCATCAGCTGGGAAGGTGAATTGCCAAAATCAAATCCGGGGGCAGGATCGCCGCCAATCACAGCCCCCACCGACACCGGATGTTGAATCCTGCCCGCCAGCGTCATCGCCGCCGCAATACCTTCCACCGGATAGATGGCCGCGGCGCCTTTGGCTAACGCAACGGCTGCCGTCGTGAACGAGCGCAGCACGTCGATGACGACCACCGTATCCTCAGCATGGGGCTGATTTTGCAGACGATTCAGGAAAGTGCGGGAAAATCGCATGGCAGGTTTTGACTCTGCTGGAACGTCTTATTGTTGGCAGAGACGTTGACGGCGAGGCGTGTTTAACGCTTTCTTACTGTCCCAGGTGCTGCAAAACGGTATGCAGGCGTTCAGCCGCATAGGCTGCTTCCGGATCGTTTTCAGTCAATTTCAAAACGTCTCCCCAGTTGATGTAACGATCAAGCCGAACCAGGGCTTTGGCGCTGGTTGCATCCAGATTGATATCCAGGGCAACAGCGTCACCTTTAGCATCGAGCTTGTACTCAAACGATCCTTGCATGTTTCATTCTCCAGGTTGTCATGCGATAAACCGCGTCAGTGTATAGATCAGGCACCGTAAATGAAATGCTGGACCGTTTGCTTGAAGAACAAAAAGGCGAGTGGAGATGGAATTTCTGCAAAAACACCTGTTTTTGGCACATATTTTGGGCCGACCAGCCAATGGGTGGCTTACTAGTGATCTGGATAATGGGTGGCTGAAGTGTTACGGTCAACCGGAATAGTTGGCATAAAAATGGGGCTGTGAAATCCTTGAATTTGTCTGTGATGGCTTCTTCGCGCCAACTGCTCCTGGTGATCGCCTCGGGTTGGGAGGCTCCTGCTGCGCAATTGCAGCGTTTCGAACGGGTGCATCTCGATGCTAATTGGCAACCCGTCGGGGTGAAGATTGCGGTGAGTCTGGGTAAATCCGGGCTGGCCTGGGGGCGGGGGCTGCATCCGGAAATCAGCGGAGCGGAGCCGGAGAAGCGGGAGGGCGATGGCTGTGCCCCAGCGGGTATTTTCGCGATCACGACATTGTTTGGCTATGCCGCATTGGATAGCCCTTTTGCCGGTGCTGCCAAATTGCCATATCTGTGTGCCACTACTGATCTCAAGGCCGTCGATGATCCGACCTCAACGTATTACAACCGGATCGTCGATCAGTCCTCCGTGGCGCGGCCTGACTGGGTTTCATGTGAGGACATGCGGCGCAGCGACCAACGTTATGCTGTGGGTGCGGTGGTCGCCCACAACAGTGAGCCGTCGCTACCGGGGGCGGGGTCGTGCATCTTTCTGCATGTGTGGGAGAGCGAGGGGCGACCGACGGCGGGTTGTACGGCGATGTCGCTGGCCGACATGACGGCGCTTGCAAGCTGGCTGGATGGTGCGGCGTTACCGGTACTGGTGCAGTTGCCGCGTAGCGAATATGAAAGCCGGTGTGAGCACTGGGGGGTGCCGGTGTTTGCGGCGCAAGGCTGAGCCGGGCTAGACTGGCTGGCCTTCAAC
This sequence comes from uncultured Dechloromonas sp., assembly GCA_964293845.1. Lineage (GTDB taxonomy): Bacteria > Pseudomonadota > Gammaproteobacteria > Burkholderiales > Rhodocyclaceae > Azonexus. Next base: position 521 of record CAXYZX010000066.1, on the reverse strand, counting down.
CATCCCGCGCCGCCGCCTGTGCTCAATAAAATCTGGGTCGCCTTCATCCTCGTCGGCTTCGTTGCGGCGGTGGCGCAGTTGCTGCAGGGCGACCTCGACATTTTCACGCGGGTGCTGACCGGGCTGTTCGATACGGCCAAGACCGGTTTCGACATTTCAATCGGACTGGTCGGCATCATGAGCCTGTGGCTGGGCATCATGAAAATCGGTGAAAAGGGCGGGTTGATCGAACTGTTCAGCCGCCTCGTCGCACCCTTCTTTCGCCGCGTCTTTCCCGACATTCCGGCCGGCCATCCGGCCAGCGGCAGCATCGTCATGAATGTCAGCGCCAACATGCTCGGCCTCGACAACGCGGCGACGCCGCTCGGTCTCAAGGCCATGCGCGAGCTGCAGGAAATCAACCCGCAGAAGGATACGGCCAGCAACCCGATGATCATGTTCCTGGTCCTCAATACGGCCGGCATCACGCTGATCCCGACCACGGTCATCGCCATCCGCCAGAGCATCGCGCTCAAGCAGGG
>CAXYZX010000065.1:0-13936 GCA_964293845.1 uncultured Dechloromonas sp. | reverse complement strand
ATGGATAGTGGATGGCCGTTGGTGGGCCATCCCACTCCACCATGCCGCTCAGTCCGCCACTTCCGCGCCGCACGCCATCGCCATAGCCAAGCCGTTCGAGGAGTTTACCGACATCCGACGCGCTCAGGTCGAAATCCAGGCGCATCTGCTGGCGCCCCGTATTGCGCCAGACACCTCGGCTACGCAAGCTGCCATCCGGGTTCTTGAGATTCAGAACATCCAGCTGCCAAGCCCCTTTTTCGTTGCGTGCCTTGAGATCAAGCTGGCCCAGATGCTTTTCACCAAGGTAAAAATCATCCACTACGAGATTCATGCTCGGCAGGCTGTTGATCAAAGGATTGCTGGCACCAGCCGCCATCTCCGCCGCCGGGCGCAACACCAGGCGCCGCAAACGCCCCTCGAGCGAGCCTTCACCGGCGCCACGCCAAAGCAGATCGCCGGCCACTTCACGCATGTTCAGGCCGATTTGCCAGCCGCCCTCACGCGGGCGCAGGGTCAAGTCAGCCTGACTGAAATCACGCCCCAAAAGGTGCAGTTTTGGCGTCCTGATCGCTACCTGCGACAGGGCAAATCCATTCTGGGCAACACTGCCGCCCCCGTCGCCAGAGAACAAATCCTTCCACGGATCGGCATCGAAACGCGGTGCAGCCACCATCACCGCCAACCCCTTTTCGGGCAAACGCAATTCGCCATCGCCAAGAGCGATCACCGCACGCTCAGCGCGCATTTCATTGCCATCCTGTCGGCGCAGCACCAACGCCTGGGCAATCTTGTTGCCCACCGTCACCATATATTGTTCGCGCGTCGGATCCGGCGCCGTCCGCTCTATACGTAAGGGCCAGCTGGCCTCGGCTGCCTTGTTCAAAGGCTCCGGCAAAGTGGCACTGATCCCGGTCAACGGCGATTCGATAACGAAATCTGCATTGCGGCCACGAATACTTATATTGGCAGTCCACGGTGCGCTACCGGCCAAATGCTCCATCAGAGGCCAGCGGAAATGCTGGTTGAGGTCTGTCGCCTTGGCCGTGCCTGCCGCCTGAATACCGATGCGCCCACCTTCACTCTTGATTGCCACCTTGAGCGGCCCACCGAATACCTGGCCTGAAAGATCACTGGCCACGATCGATTTTTCGGTAATGACCAGGCGGCCACCAACGCCAGCAATCGTCGGTAGCGCGGACACAATATCCAGCTGATTGTTCTGTAGCTGGTAGACCCCGCGCAATTTGGTATCGAAGGCATGGCGCAAGGGAATATCGAGCGTCAGATCGAGCTTGCCATTCCCCGCCGCCTTCATGCCTTCGGTAAAACGATCAATCATTTTGCTGACCGGACTCTGTTCTATATAACGCAAAAATTCGCTGGTCGGCCCGTTAGCCACACCACGCACCAGCAACTGCTCCTCATGCGATTCGAAATCCGGAATTTCGACCAGCACATCCGACAGCTTTGCACCCAGAATACGACCTTTGTCTGATGTTATCTTCATGCCAACACCGAAGCTGAGATCGGCCTCAATATTCTCGATGACGGGCCAGCCCGGGACGTAATCCACCTTGCCCTCGGTCGCCTTGGCCGTTACCAGAAACTTGCCCTTGGCCGGATCGCGGAAGGGGAAATCTGCCAGATTACCCTTGAGCACCAACTTGCCGTCATGCCCCTTGCCGGCCACAACACCGCGTCGCACCCAGTCACGAGCCTCGGCATTGACGGCATGCGGCAAGTAACGCCAGACGGCGCGCGCGTCGGCACGCGCTATGTTGGCACCTAGGTCAATCACGCCCGGCCCATTGCCATCATAGAAATAGGAACCGCTTGCCGTCCCTGTCGCATCGGCGCCATCGAATTGCAGACGTTCAAGTTTGATCGCCAGACCAGCCGCTTCAGCCTTCCAGGTCACCCGCGCCTTTAGCTGGTCAAAATCAATATTCGGCTCGGGAAATATGGCGGGCAAGGCAAGTCCCGACTGCCCGGCATCCAGAGAAAGTTCGCCAGCCTTCTCATTGAGATCAATCAGCCCCGCCAGCCCGTTAGCACCAGGAAAATATCCGCCAGCACGCATACCCAGGTTGCTGAACGTTGCTTTTAGCGCATAGCGAGCCAATTTTTCGTCAGCCATTTCCCAACTGGTGCGCAGTTCGGAGATGCGCCCTTGCGGCTGATGCTGTCCCAGCAACTGGCGGCTACGTGCATCAAGCGGCAGGAAGGCCGCCAAACGACCAATTACGGCGAGATCAAGAAAGCTGGCACCGGCGCTACCGGTCAAACGGCCATTCGCATCCTGCTGCCAGGTGGCATTGAAATCGGTCGGCGCGACACGAATACCGTCCATCGTCAGCAACTCAACCTTGCGCCCGACCACTACCCGCTGATCGCCTTTGTAACTCGCCTCCAGTCGGCCACGCATTGAGGACAAATCCAGCTCCGGCAGGTTACGCCCCAGTCGGACGCGCAATTCTTCGAGCGCGACATCAGCCGTCAGCTTACCGGCGCCGTCGGCAAGATCACCCCACACACGCAGGGCGCCGCGCCCCTGCGGCAAATGAATCGGGTAATCCACCCACTTCCGCCAGGCGGCCAGATCGGCATAGTCGACCTCAACAAATATCTGCCCGGCGAGATGTTCAAGCACTTGACCAAGATCACCGTTGATTTCGCCACGAATATCAATCCGTGCCGCCAATTCGCTAGGTGGTGCCGCCGAAAGTCCAAATCGGTGACGACTGCCACGATTATCGAGCCCGAACTGCAAGTCCTCCAGAATCAAGGGGGGCGCCTTGCGCAGGCGATCATCCCAGACAATAGTTGCATCGAGAATACGAATGCGTGGCTGATCAAGCACCCATTCGGCAAAGGCCGGGTCACTTTCCCCCTCGGCCTCAAGGCCGGCTACTGTGATCCGGCCATTGCTCTCACGACGCACGTGAAGGACCGGCCCGTCGAAAGCCAGCAAAGACAGCATCGGGCGCATGCGCAGCACGCTCTGCCAGGAAAGAACGCTCTCCACCTGACGTAGCGTAAAGGCCGGCAGCCCCTGTTTGTCAGCAATCGTTACATCTTCAAGCACCAGATCCGGATTAAGCCCACTCCAGCGCGCCGTAATTTTGCCGATTTTTACCGGTTGACCGACGGCACTGCTTGCCGCCTGCTCAATCTCGGTCTGATAGTCGCCAACTTTCGGCAAAACCACATAACGCAGTGCCAGGATCAGGGCAACGAACAGCAACCAGGCAACGAACAGCGTCCAGCCCAGCATTCGCAACCCGCGCCTGATCCCCGGTTTGACCAGCCAAGGCCACAACCAGTGCAACCGGTAATAGACGCCTGCGCGCAATTCGCGTTTATCCACGCGTCAAACCGTTTTGCAAAAAAAGGGGATAGATCACTAGAATGGGGAATTCGCCAAAACCCTAATTCTATCCTTTTCGGCCAATCTGCCGCCCGGGGAATCCCATGGAACACACACCCGACCCACGCTGGCAAGCAGCGCTGGAACATAGTCACTACCTGCGCAACCTGCTCAACAACCACCCAGCCTTGATCCCGGAGTTGCTCGCCAGTTGGACCCAGCCGCTTTCCGAAGACATTCTGCTGGCACCACTCAAACAGGCCTTTGCCGATGACGATGCCGTCCGGATAGCGCTGCGTCGCCTGCGCCAGCGCGCCATGGCGCATATTGCGCTACGCGACCTGTGCGGACTGGCACCGTTGGGTGAAATCGTCGAAAGCATGACGATGCTGGCCGATGTCACCACTAATTTCGCCCTTGATTTTTATCACCGCCAACTGGTCACTACCTACGGCGAACCACTGGACAAGGCCGGCCAACCGCAGCGCCTGCTAATCATCGGCATGGGCAAGCTCGGCGGGCGCGAACTCAACGTTTCGTCCGACGTTGATTACATCTTTGTTTATCCCGAAGAAGGCGATACCGCCGGCCCCAGGAGTGTGGAAAACTTCGATTTTTTCACCCGCCTCGGTAAACGGATCATCGGTGCACTTGGCGACTTGACGGCGGATGGCCAGGTTTTCCGCGTTGACATGCGCCTGCGCCCCAATGGCGACTCCGGGCCGCTGGTCTGCTCGCTTGATGCGCTGGAAAATTATTTCATCACCCAAGGTCGTGAATGGGAGCGCTACGCCTGGATCAAGTCGCGGGTCATGAACGCCGGCCCGAATGCCGACGGCGCCGCTCTCGGTGCCTGGATGCTTGCCCTGCGCCGTATTTCACGACCCTTCGTCTTTCGCAAATATCTCGACTTCGGCGCAATCAACGCAATGCGCGACCTGCACGCGCAAATTCGGCGCGAAGTTGCACGCAAGGACAAGGTCGGTCACGTCAAGCTGGGCCCCGGCGGCATTCGCGAAGTTGAATTCATTGCCCAGGTCTTCCAGTTGATCCGTGGTGGACGCGACCCGTCATTGCAGATTCGACCAACGCTCTCCGTACTCAAATTGCTGGCCGAGCGCAAACTGATACCGAGCGAGACCGAGAGAGAGCTGCGCGAAGCCTATGTTTTCCTGCGTCGTGTCGAACATCGCCTGCAATACGTTGAAGACAAGCAGACCCATACGCTGCCCGAAGATGATGATGCCCGCACCAGCCTTGCCCGCAGCATGAACTTTACCGACTGGCAGGCCCTGATGAGCGTCCTGGACGAACATCGGCGGAAGGTCAGCAGTCATTTTGAAGAAATTTTCTCCGACCCGGAATCTGGTGAACATGCCTTGACTGGCGTCTGGCTTGGCCAGCACGATGAAGATGCGACGATGGAAACCTTGGGCAACCTCGGCTTTCGCCACCCACGCGAGGCCATCAAGCGCCTGGCCGAATTACGTGCCTCAAACCGTTATCAGCAACTACCCAGCACCAACCGCTCGCGTATCGATGCCGTCGGCCCGCGCCTGATCGAAGCCGCCGGGGCGACCAGCGACCCCGACACCACGCTCGCCCGTGGCCTCAGTTTTCTTGAAGGGATCAGCCGCCGGGGCGCCTACCTGGCCCTGCTGCAGCAGTATCCGATGGCATTGCGTCGAGTTGCCGACGTGATGAGCGCCTCCTTCTGGGCTGCCGAATACCTCAATCGACACCCTCTGCTACTCGACGAACTGCTCGACCCGCGCCTCTATGAAATCGCTACTGACTGGGCCGGCTTCCGCACCAATCTGCGCCAGATGCTGGCCGACCATGCCGGTGATACCGAGCGCGAAATGGACATCCTGCGCGAGGTACACCATGCACAGGTCTTCCGGCTGTTGGCGCAAGATCTGGCCGGCCTGCAAACCATCGAAAGCCTCTCGGATCACCTCACCGAACTGGCTGACACCATCGTTCAGGAAACCCTGCCCCTGGTCTGGAGCACGATCAAGAAGCGCCACTGCGAGGTGCCCAAGTTCGCCATCATCGGCTACGGAAAAATGGGCGGCAAGGAACTCGGCTATGCCTCAGACCTCGACATGGTTTACCTGTTCGATGATGACTCGCAAGATGCCACGGAAAATTACACCCGCCTTGGGCAGCGGCTCAATAGCTGGCTTTCGAGCCAGACATCGGCTGGCGTCCTGTTTGAAACCGACCTGCGCCTGCGCCCGAATGGCGATGCCGGCCTGCTGGCCGTCTCGGTGGACTCCTTCCGCGACTATCAGTTGAAAAACGCCTGGGTCTGGGAACATCAAGCCCTGACCCGCGCCCGTTTCTGCGCTGGCGACCCGGCGGTCGGCGAACGCTTTGAGACGATACGGATTGAAATTCTGCGCCAGCAACGTGAGCTGACAAAACTGCGCGAAGAGGTTATTGCCATGCGGCGCAAGATGCTCGACGCGCACGCCTCAAATAGCGAATCCGGGTTTGATCTCAAGCAGGACCCGGGCGGCATCATCGACGTCGAATTCATCGTCCAGTATCTGGTGCTCGGCTACGCCCATCAACATCCCGAACTGACCGGCAATCTCGGCAACATCGCCCTCCTGCGCATCGCCGGCGAATTGGGCCTGATTGATCCACAACAGGGGGCGGCGGCGGGCAACGCCTACCGCGAATATCGGCGCCTGCAACACGCCAAGCGACTGAACGCCAATCCACAGGCACTCAATGACCGAGAAAGCCTGGAGGCGCACATTGTTGCGGTCAACCGCCTTTGGTCGGCTATTTTTGTTACCTGATTAAAACGGAGCCCAACAAAAAGCCGCTGTTCAGCGGCTTTTTGTCGTTTGTGTGAGCGGAAATTACTTTTTCAGCGAGTCGCGAATTTCGCGCAGCAGGATCACATCTTCCGGCGTCACCGGCGCTTCTGGCTCAGGTGCAGGCACATCAGGTTTGCGCAGACGATTCATCTGTTTGACCATCATGAAGATGATGAAGGCGAGAATGATGAAATTGACCAGAATGGTCAGGAAATTACCGTAGGCGAAGACACCAATACCGGCCTTCTTGATCTCCGCCAGGGTCGTCAGGTTGTTCGGATTATTGCCGAGGACGACAAAAAGGTTGGAGAAATCCAGATTGCCGATCAGACGGCCAACCAGCGGCATGATCAGGTCGCCGACGATGGAGTCAACAATCTTGCCGAACGCACCGCCGATAATGACACCAACCGCCAGATCCATTGCGTTGCCCTTGACGGCAAATTCCTTGAATTCATCAAGCATACTCATGACGTTTCCTTTTGCTAAAGTTTCGATGGGCCAATAATCGGCGACTCACCGTACATCGTCAAGCAGGTCTGCATAATTTAACGCTGCTTCACAAATACCTTACAAAGCCGCTCTGCCGCGCTGATCAAGGTCTCCTCCTGCTTGGCAAAACAGAAACGCACCACACGATCATCCCGCCCATCGGCATAAAATACGGAAACCGGAATGACCGCCACGCCAACCTCGCGCGTCATCCACTCGGCAAAGGCACGATCCGGCAAGTCAGATAGACCGGCATAACTGGCCAGTTGAAAATAGGTGCCACGACAGGGCAGCAACTCAAATGGCGTTTGAGCCAGCAGATTGCGGAAAAAATCGCGCTTTTCCTGATAGAAGGCGGCAAGGCCGAGATGACGCGAAGCATCGCTCATGTATTCGGCCAGCGCCAGTTGTGACGGTGTATGCACAGTGAACACATTGAACTGATGCACCTTGCGGAACTCGGCCATCAAGGCTGCCGGGCCAACGACATAGCCAATTTTCCAGCCGGTGATGTGATAGGTTTTGCCAAAGCTGGAAACGACAATGCTGCGCTTTGCAAGCTCGGCATGGCCGCAGGCGCTGGCATGTTGCTCACCATCAAACAGGATGTGTTCGTACACCTCATCCGAAAGCACCACAATATTGGTATCGCGCGTCAGTTTTGCCAGTTGATCAAGATCAGCCGTGGTCAGCAGACTGCCGGTCGGATTATGCGGCGAATTGACGATGATCATCCGTGTCTTCGGGGAGATCAGTTGCGCCACCTGCGCCCAGTCCGGTGCGTAATCCGGGAATTTCAGCTGGGCGAATAGCGCCGTACCGCCGACAGTCTCGATCGCCGGCACATAGGAGTCATAAACCGGTTCGAAGACTATTACCTCATCACCGGGCCGCACGAAGGCAGCAATCGCAGTGAAGATAGCCTGGGTCGCGCCGGCGGTAACCGTCACCTCAGCCTCGACATCGAAAGCCGTGCCATAAAGCGCCGCCACCTTGTCGACAATCGCCTGACGCAACTCGGGCATGCCGGCCATGGGCGCGTATTGATTGCGTCCGGCCAGCATGTGTTTATGTACCGCATCAAAAAGAGCTGGCGCGGCCTGGAAGTCCGGGAACCCCTGCGACAGATTGACGGCGCCACACTCGGCCGCCATGCGCGACATGACGGTGAAAATGGTAGTTTTCATGCAGGGAAAACGGGAGTTGATGTGAATTGGCGTATCCATGGCTTTACGGGTAGTTAAGTCCTTGCCCACTATGCCACAATGCAGCCCCATGAACATCGACGGCATACCTACCCGCACCCTGCGCGCCCATCCTGAACAGCGCGTTATCGACATCATTGACCAGACCCGGCTACCGCATGCGCTGCACTGGATTCGCATCAGCAACCTCGAACAGGCTGCACATGCGATTCGCGCCATGCAGGTGCGTGGCGCACCGCTGATCGGCGTCACCGCTGCTTACGGATTGGCAATTGCACTAAGTACCGACGCTGGCGATGCACAGCTAAAGGGTGCAGCCCAACTGTTGCGGTCAACACGCCCGACAGCGGTAAATCTGCATTGGGCCCTGGCGCGCATGGAAGACGTGCTCGCCCCGCTGCCCACAGCACTGCGTTGCGCCGCCGCCTGGCAGGAAGCAGCAGCGATTGCCGAGGAAGACGTGCTGCAAAATGCCGCCATCGGCCAGCACGGCCTCTCACTGTTGCGCCAGATTGAACGACACAGAAGTGCCACGCTGAACATCATGACCCACTGCAACGCTGGCTGGCTGGCAACGGTGGACTGGGGCACCGCGCTATCACCGGTTTATGCCGCCTACGATGCCGGGCTGCCCGTCCATGTTTGGGTTTCCGAAACCCGGCCGCGCAATCAGGGCTTGCTCACGGCCTGGGAACTGGCACAGCACGGTGTGCCGCACACGGTGATCGCCGATAACGCTGCCGGTATTCTGTTGCGCGAGGGCAAGGTTGATGCGGTGATCGTCGGTGCCGACCGCATTGCTGCCAACGGCGATGTCGCCAACAAGGTGGGGACCTATCTCAAGGCGCTGGCCTGCGTCGACAACCGTATTCCCTTCTACGCCGCAGCGCCGCGCTCGACGCTGGATTTCGCCTGCCCGGACGGCGCGGCGATTCCCATCGAAGAACGCGACGGTGACGAATTTCGCCTGGTTCATGGCCTCGATTCACGTGGCGTGCCCTCCGCCCTGCATCAGTTGCCGGCCAAGGAAGCAGTCACCAACCCGGCCTTCGATGTCACTCCAGCACGACTGGTGAGCGCCCTCATTACCGAACGCGGCACCTGCCCGGCCAGCAAAGAGGGATTGGCAACGCTTTACCCCGAGATTACTAATGGCTGATCTGCGCGCCCAACTAATTGCCAGCGCTCTGGCCATGGGCAGTAACGGCCTGAATCGCGGCACCGCCGGCAATGTCAGTGTGCGCGGCGATGGCGGTTTTTACATCACGCCGACCGGCATGGCCTATGCCAGCCTGACAGTTGATGACATCCCGTTGATGGCGCTCGATGGCAGCCATCGAGGCCAGCGCAAGCCCTCCTCCGAATGGCGTTTTCATCGCGACCTCTATGCCAGCCGGCCGCAGCTTGGCGCTGTCCTACATGCGCACTCGCCCTTTGCTGTCAGCCTGGCCTGCCTGCGTCGTGACATTCCCCCCTTTCATTACATGATTGCGCGCTTCGGTGGCGACAGCATCCGCTGCGCCAATTACGAAATTTTTGGCTCGGAAGCGCTGTCGACCGCAGCACTTGCTGCCATGCACGGGCGCAAGGGTTGCCTGCTGGCCAATCATGGCATGCTCGTTGCCGGCCGCGACCTTGACGAGGCGCTGGCCCTGGCTATCGAACTTGAAGAACTATGCGAGCAATACTGGCGCGCCAGCCAACTTGGCGACCCGGTCTTGCTGAACACCAGCGAGATGGAAGAGGTACTGGAAAAATTCGCCGGATACGGTCAGCAGTAAGCTGCAATCAGGCCTCAGCCTCAATCGGCTCAACCGTGGCGGTAAAAACATAGCCCTGCGAGCGCAGGGTTTTGATAAACCCGCTGCCATCGGCCTGCTTGCCAAGCAAACGACGGATCTGGCTGACATGAACATCAATGATGCGATCGTAAGGCACATACTCACGCTTGAGCGCCCGTGACAAATGTTCGCGGGAGAGCGGCTGGAACGGGCTGTCAAGGAAGGCACAAAGCAGGGCAAAGGCGGAAACTCCGAGGGCAACCGGCTGCCCTTCCTTGTTGGTCAGCACTCGACTGGCTCGATCCAGGCACCAGTCACCAAAATGCAAACGACAGCCAGGCCGGCCACCCATCAGCGAAGGACGCCCCTTCGCCCGGCGCAGCAAGCTGCGAACACGGGCCAGCAGTTCGCGCATATTGCACGGCTTGGGCAAAAAATCATCGGCCCCAATCTCGATGCCGATTATGCGTTCGATTTCCTCCGAGCGCGTCGAATGAATTAGCACCGGCACATCGGACTGTTGGCGAAGTCGACGCAACAACTCAAAACCGTCCGCATCGGGCAGGCCCAGATCAAGAATCACGACATCCGGACTCTCGGCCATTTGCTGCCACATCGCCGCAGCAGATTCGGCAAACAGACTCTCGATCCCTGCGCTGGCCAGCGTGCTGGCGAGAACATGGCAGGTTGCTGGATCGTCTTCTACGATGAGTGCAATTTGGCGCATGACGTCCGAAAAAGGCTAAAAAATGAAAAAGTCTGAATGACGCAGGGATTTAACGTCTAATTTTGTTATTTTACAAGTTTGGCCGAAGAGCCAATTCAAGAATTTTCACCATGAACCCTGCCTCACTCCCTCCGCAAATATCAAAACCACCGACTGTACTCGCTGGCTTTGAGGTTGACCTGGCCGTCGAACGCATGCTCGGCCAACCTGCACTATGGTTTGCAGCACTGCAGCTTTTCGTCCGCCACTTTGCTGACTGGGAAAGCAAATGGCAAGCTGCGCAAGGCGATGACGCGGCCGAACGCCGCTGCGTACACGCGCTGCGTAGCGGCAGCGCCAATGTCGGGGCCAGTCACCTGTCTGCAGTAGCCGCCGCGCTCGAAGAACGGCTCGCGCTGCGCTGTGTCGGCCAAAGCGATGCCATTCCGGAAAGTGCCAGAGCCGATCTCAAAGAGTGCTTCCACAAAAGTTGGCGAGCAGCTGCCGCAGCTTGTCAGTTCTCCGCAGCAGCGGCCGAAGAGAAGCAGTGATGCAAGCGGACCCCAAAAATTCCCTGCATGCGCGGCTGGCAGCGATCAGCATGCGCATACTGCTCTGCACACTGATCCTGATCAGCAGCATCGTACTGTTCACCTCAGCCTGGTTCAGCATCACCCAACAAATCAACGAGGGTGAGCAAGGTTTGGCGATGTTGAGCGCCAATACCGCCCCGTTAATAATCCGTGGGGAACAGGAGCGCACCCAGGAAATGCTGGCCACCTTGCACCTCCTGCCATATGTAGACTCGGTTGATTTGTTTTTAAATGATGGCACCCTCTTTGGTCGCTATAGCAGGAACGGCATCTCGGCACCGCCGTTGTCCCTTGAGCGGCAAGCCGGTAAAACCATAAACGGTATTTCGCTCATTTTTACCAGCGAGATTCACTCGGATGGCAAAGCAATCGGCTGGATTCGGCTAGCTATGAACATGCACCCGGTTTTGCAACAAATGGCTTTTTATCTCGGCCTGATCATCATCGAAATACTCTCTGCCCTGGCGATCGCCCTACGCTTGCAGCGGCAACAGCAGAAAAAGTTGATTGCGCCTTTAATGGACCTGGCTCTGAACATGAAAGAAGTATCCAGTGGCCAGCTCGAGACTCGGGCAAGTCAGAGTGGAATAGCCGAATTCGACGTTCTGAGTGACGGTTTCAACAACATGCTTGATCAGATTCGCGAACGCGATCACTGGCTGACCTCGCACCTGAGCAACCTCGAGCAAATGGTTGAACAGCGTACCCGCGAATTACGTCTGGCCAAGAATGCCTCTGAAGCCGCCAATGCGGCCAAAAGCGAATTTCTGGCGACCATGAGCCACGAAATCCGCACCCCCATGAACGGCGTTCTTGGCATGACCGAGCTGCTACTCAGCACCGGGCTCAATGAGGTACAGCGCAGTTACGTGATGGCAGTCGACCGCTCCGGCCAGCATCTGCTGGGCATCATTAATGACATCCTTGATTTTTCGAAAATCGAATCACTCAAACTGGAACTCGATTTTTTACCGACTGACATTTCCCTGCTAGTCAGCGAAACCTGCGAGCTATTCCAGCCACCGGCGAGAAAAAAAGGTCTGCAACTGCACTGTGAAATACCACCGGGCGGTCCGCTGGTCTTGATGGTTGACAGCCTGCGCCTACGCCAGGTGCTCGCCAATCTGTTAAGCAACGCCATCAAGTTCACCGGGCATGGTCAGATAACCTGTCGCCTGAGCATCCTTGAAATACTCGACACCATGACGCGGATTCGTATTTTGGTGGAAGACAGCGGCATCGGCATCCCGAGCGATGCGCAAGAGAAAATATTCGAACGCTTCTCTCAGGCCGATGGTTCGACCAGTCGAAAATACGGTGGCACCGGCCTCGGCCTGGCGATCAGCCGTAATCTGGTGCACATGATGGGCGGCGAACTGACTGTGCACAGTCAGCTTAATGCCGGCTCCAGCTTTGAAATTGATATTTTTCTGGTGAGTGCACCAGTAATCGTCGAGCAAGGCATGGCAAAACAGGACAAGGCACGACGAGCGCGAATTGCCGCACAAGCAACCTCAGTAGCGGGCCACGACATACAGTTTGCAGGCCGCGTACTGCTCGCCGAAGACAATGAAACCAACCTGATTGTCGCCCGCGCCTGGCTGGAAAAAGCCGGCCTTGAGGTACGCACGGTGGAAAACGGGGAACAGGCGCTGCAACTGATCAGCACAGAACATTTCGATGCCGTACTAATGGACTGCCAGATGCCCGTCCTCGATGGCTTCGCCACCACCATCGTCCTGCGCCGCAAGGAAGCCGGCACCGGGGCTCACCTGCCGGTCATCGCCCTGACTGCAAATGCCATGGAAGGTGACCGCGAACGTTGCCTGCAGGCGGGCATGGATGACTACCTCGCCAAACCTTACAGTGGCCCCGAGCTGAGAAACCTGTTGCTGCGCTGGCTGCCGACCGTTGAAGCGCCTCCGCCAGCCAGACAGCAAGCCATTCCACCGCGCCCTGGCGTGCCCGCCATTGAGCCCCGAACCAATCAGCACCCGGCGCTTGATGCCAAGGTAATAGCCGCAGTCCGCGACCTCGCTCCACACAACAGCAGCGAGCTGATCTGCAATCTGATTGCCGCCTACAGAAGAACAGCCCCCAAAGATCTTGAGTCGCTCGAACGGGGTCTGGCTGAAGACAATGTAGAACAGGTGGCAGGCGCGGCCCATAAGCTGAAATCAAGCAATCAGAATATTGGCGCAAGCACTCTGGGCGAAATTTTCGACCACATAGAAGTACTCGCCCGCCAGGGAGATTTTGCAGGTATTCGGCTACGCATGGAGCCGCTGCAAAAGGAGTGGCGGCGTGTCGATATCGCCCTCAGCGAGCTAGAACAAAGTGAGGTGTCATGAGCAAACAAACGCTACGTATCCTGGTTGCTGATGATGACCCCACCGTCTGCCTGCTAATGAAGGCTGCGCTGAGTCGCGAGGGCTATACGGTAAGCACGGTAAGCAACGGCCGCGACGCGCTCACCGAATTCTGCGCCGAGCCATTTGCCATGGTCCTGCTCGATGTCGAGATGCCGGAGCTGGACGGTTATCAGGCATGCAGCGAACTGCGGCGACTTTACGGGGAAGCACTGCCCATCGTTCTGATTACCGGCCACAACGACCAGCGGGCCAGCGAAGCTGCTTGCAAGGCCGGCGCCAGTGATTTCATCAGCAAACCGGTGAACTGGACGACATTGGGCGAACGCCTGCGCCCAATGCTGGCAAAAAACTGAGCCGATTCAGTATTCGTGCAGCATTGCAATCTCGGTATCGGCATGGCGCAAGCGTAGTGCCAAAGTGCGCGAGATCGCCGAGAGCAAAGTAAGCGCCAACCGCTTGTGCTCTTCAGAAATGGCGTTGAACTGCTCCAGCGAGAGCACAAAAAACTCCGTCTCGACTGCCGCAATGGCATCGTTACCGCGCGGACGGCCATCGAGAAAAGCCAGGCCACCAAAGAAGTCCCCGCGTCCGAAAGTTGCAATAT
>CAXYZX010000064.1:0-14305 GCA_964293845.1 uncultured Dechloromonas sp. | reverse complement strand
ACCGGCTGGGTACTGCTCAACTACCTGATGGATGCCCGTACCGGCCTGGGTCGCTTCCGCGAATTCCGCATCAGCAATTACGCACTGATGATGGATCTCATCAAGTACTGCCGCAACCACACTATTGAAGAAATTCTCGCGTTGCCTGACGTCAAGGAACGCGTCGATCTCTACTTCGAGCAAAAGCAGAAAGCCGGTGAACAGATACAGCGCTGCACCACCGTATACAACAATCTGGCTGTGCTTGACCTGCGCAACGAAGAAACCATCTGGGCAGCCAACCGTTTCCTGATCTACGCACTCTTCCCGGAAACCAATATTTCCATCCACCTCATGTGGGGTGTTCAGAAACAGAATACGGTCTTTGCTACCGGCAAATCCATTCTCGATCGCAGCAGCAAAACCAATGTCGGGGAATTGATGCTGCAATATGGCGGTGGCGGTCACCAGGCGGCAGGCACCTGTCAGGTTGCCAACGATCAGGCGGAAAGCACCTTGCAGGCGCTGATCGCCAAAATCAACGCGGACGGTTGATCAATGCTGCGCGGCAGGCAACGACGGAATAAGGGGTGTGGGAGTAAAACCCAACGCAATCATTTCCGTCTCCAGCTTGACGCGCAGGATCAGCAAGCCATGAAGATTTTCACGTGCTTTGTCGCTAGCCCACGAGTCGTGGTGAACGCGCAAACAAGCGTCAATTTCACCCCGGTTCGCCAGATCAACCCCGCACACCGCTGCATAATGGCGAATCTCATGATCCAGATTCGTCAGTTCTCTGTCGTAATGTTCAAATCCGCTCATGGACCAAGAGTAACCTGAAAGGAGGGTTCATGCACTGGCTAAACTTCCCCGCGCCACGCAAGAACATGCAACCGGCCTTCAACAACCTGACATCAGCCAAAACATGGCTGGCCACCCAGCCGCAGGCTGACCCGGTACAAATGCAGGCCGTGCTTCTCTTTCAGGTTGAAGCCCTCGACGGCAGTTCCTTGCCGGCAGCAGAGCTTCTGGTGCTACTTGACTTCCTGCGTGTCCCGATTGTTACTGTTCAGGAAGCACTTGAACCACGCTATCTGCGCAAGCCGCTGCCTATGCCCAGTGGCGATCAGCGAATTTTTGAAACAGCGCGCCAGCTGTGGACGCGTCTTGGCATTGCCTACCTGCGCATTGCCCCGCACTTTGCAGCTAGCGAGCGCCTGTTGCCGCTACACCGCGCGGCCTCAGCCATCCGGCTAGCCGAATACTGCCATCTGCTCGCTGCTCAAGAATGCCCCGGACTGCTCGACCGCCTGCTGTTTGCCATTCTCGAACAAGCCGAACGCTCCAATCTGCAACGTCTGCCGCTAGCCGATCCGGAATTCCGCCATCTCGGCGAATCACATATTGCCGGCCACGTCGCCTGGGCATTTCTGCTGCGCCTGATCGATCCCTATCGTTTATCAGTGCACCAGTTGACCGTCGCCAATCGCGCCATCAGTCGTTGGCGGGAACTTGCCGGATTCCAGGCAATGCCGGATAACGACCCACGCGCCCGTGCCATTCCGCTCGACAGCCTGTTTGGCGCGCCTATACCTGATGGCTTGCCACGCTGGCTTGATGTACGCCCCGTTGCGCGAAAAATTCGCCATCGCCTTGAGGCACTGCAAGCGGGAGAGACCCCGGAGTCTCTCAAGCTCGGACGCGAACTATCCAGCGCCGCCTGTATTCGTCTGCTCCACGACATGCGCGCCGCTCTCGGTCAGCACACCACAACCCCAAGTACCGAAGTTGGCGAAATACCCCTGGCTTTCGGTCCCGAGCATGCCTACGCAGTGCTGGCTGGCAAGCCACTGAAATCCCAGAGCCTTGATGCCAAGAGCGCCACGCTGGCGCATCAGCGGGTTGCCATGTTTGGCTTTGATCGAGTTTCGCACTTACCCAACGCCGTGCACAAACTTGATGTCCCAAGCGAAACCTGGACCATGCTTGACGGCATGGCCATGCGCCAACCCGAAAGCGGCGAGCGCCATGTTGCTCCCTGCCTGATCGCTACCGCCAACGAACAAGGTAAACGCCTGGGTGTTTTGCTCTCTTTACGTAGCGCAGCAGATGGCTCCTTGCGCGCGCAACTCAGTTGGTACCCGGAACAGGTAAAACCAGGGACCATCAAGCGCTTTATTGGCGTCAGCGCAGTCTCCATTCCGGTATTTGTACTCACCAGCGGCGGCAAGACCTACCTGATCGCTCCTACCAGTGCACCAATCAAACTGGATGTTGGGCTAACCGTTGAAGAAGTCAGCGCTTCTCATCTGACACCGACCGAAGTGAGCGAACGTGGCTCTGACTTCGTCCGTTATATCTGCCATAGTGCATGAGTTACAAAAACCCCATAAAAACAATGATTACTTCAACAACCCCAACCCAATTTGAGTAGTTTCTGTATCATTCTGCAAGCGTTGATCCCCATAGCGCCCCGAATTTTATCCTGACAGTTTTTCTTGAGTTACTTGGTTGATTCAAGTCTTAAGTTCATCCGGTTTATCACCGAAGATGCTGAATGATTTACTGTCGCCACCCAAGTTACTGCAAAACCCCCATGATCCAGCTTTGCCTTAAACTTTTAACCCTTCTTGCACTGTCCATAACAAGTGGAGCATCCTGGGCACAAGGCTTCGAATTTACCGGTAAAAAAATCCAGAAACACGCCGATGGCGCCTTGGCCCTCATGGCATTTTCAGTGGTACCGGATCTGACCAGCAGCTTTCTATCGATCGGCAGTGGTAGCGGTACTGCCGAAAAAACCGACATGGCGATGACCCAGTTTGCCGGGGGTGCAACGGTAAGCAAGTCGTTTCCACTCTATCTTGAAGGGGGCGCTGCCTATATGCGCTACGATCCCTCCTTTGTGGCCAGTAATGGCACTGAGACTCGCTCAATTCCTCTTCAGTGGAATACTATCTCCGGCACTGCCGGGATCGGCTGGGATTTTCCAATCACCGAGCATCTGGTCATCCGGCCGATTTTCAATTTTTCCCTCGGTCAGGTTGCCAGCGATCTGTCGCTAGGCGCTCGCTACCTTTCCTGGCGCACCGGCCGCGATCTCGATTTTATTGATGATGGCAGACTCAACGCCTATGGCCTCGGCGGTTCTTTGATGCTCGACTATGAGTTGATCAAACCGGAGTACGAAATTGACTTTGAGTTGCGCTATACGAATATTGCACTGAAGAGCTTTGGCAGTACTTCAGACAGCGTCGAAGGTTCAGCTAGTGCCGAAGCCGCCAGTGTTTACGCCCGTTATCGCGCCCCGACCGGCATCAACCTGCTGGATCGCCCACTGCGCTATGTACTCGAAGCCGCCAACACCGTCTACCTCGGCGACCAGCGCGGCATTCTCGGTATGGATTACATGTCATCTCTCGGCCTCGGCTTTGAGGTCGATTCCAGCGCTCATGATGTTTTCGTTACCCGCACACGCCTCGTTGCACGCTACGCCTTCGGTGAAAACGTCACCGGATTTGCCATCGGTTTGGCAATGAGCTTCTGACACCTTTGACCAGGTGTCAGAGCACACTTACACCAGCCTTTTAGTCAAGGAGCAGGCTTGAAAAGGTGGGAAAAAGGCCCATCCGGAGATGGGCCTTTAAACTGTTGCGGTTGACCGTCAGAAACGGTCAGATATCTGCTTATTCAAACTCGATGATGATCTGATCAACCGTCAGACTCTCACCCGCTGAAGCAGAGATTTTCTTGACCGTGCAATCCTGGTCGGCCTTGAGGATGTTTTCCATCTTCATGGCTTCGATCACTGCCAGCTTTTCGCCGGCCTTCACTTCCTGACCGACCTTGACCGCCACTTCGCGGAGCAGGCCGGGCATCGGTGAGAGCAGGAATTTCGACATATCCGGCGCCAGCTTCTCCGGCATCAGCGCAAGCAATTCGGCAGCGCGCGCGCTCATCACCATGAAATCAGCACGGGTACCCCAATGGAAGAGGCTGTACTTGGTCTTGTGACGTTCGACCTGCATGGTGAAACGCTTGCCGTCACAGGTGCCGACAAAGAGCGACTCGCCCAGTTTCCACTCCGAGCGGAACTCGTAACTCTGTCCCTGGTACTCGATGTGATAGCCGCCTTCGGCGAGTTGAACCTTGACCGGGTGATATTCATTACCCGTCGGGTTAAGTCGCACGACCATCCAGTTATCGCCGACGATACGCTCGTGACCTTCGAGCTGACCGGAAACCGAAGCAGAACGATCAGTAAAGGCACGGTAAACATAAGCCGCGACCGAGACCAGCAAGACCGGATCATGGTGCGGCACCATGCTGGCATCAAAACCGGTAGGGTATTCCTCGGCAATAAAACCGGTATTGAAGATCCCGGAATTGAAGCGTGGATGCTTCATCAGCGCCGACTGGAACGGAATGTTCGACGAAATGCCACGAATCACGAAGGAGTTCAGCGCACCGCGCATACGGAAGATCGCGGCATCGCGATTCTTGGCATGCACGATCAGCTTGGCGATCATTGAATCGTAATACATCGAAATCTCGCCACCGTCGTAAACACCGGTATCAACGCGTGTCGTGCCGTCCTCATCAGTGACTTCGGCGGGCGGCTGGAACTTGACCAGACGACCAGTGGAAGGCAGGAAGCCACGGAACGGGTCTTCGGCATTGATCCGGCACTCCATCGACCAGCCATTCAGCTTGACGTCCGCCTGGGTGATCGGCAGCTTCTCGCCATAGGCAACACGGATCATCAGCTCGACGAGATCGACGCCGGTAATCAGCTCGGTGACCGGATGCTCAACCTGCAAGCGGGTATTCATTTCCAGGAAGTAGAAGCTCTTGTCGGCACCGACCACGAACTCGACCGTACCGGCCGATTCGTACTGTACGGCACGAGCAAGGGCGACGGCCTGCTCACCCATCGCCTTGCGCATTTCCGGATCGACAAAGGGAGACGGTGCTTCCTCGATCACCTTCTGGTGACGACGCTGAATCGAGCAATCGCGCTCATTCAGATAAACGTAGTTGCCGTGCGAATCGCCAAGCACCTGGATTTCAATGTGGCGCGGCTCCAGCACATATTTTTCGATGAACACCCGGTCATCACCAAAGGCCGTCTTGGCTTCGTTGACGCAGGACGAGAAGCCTTCATGGGCCTCCTTGTCATTGAAGGCAACGCGCAAACCCTTGCCGCCACCACCTGCCGAAGCCTTGATCATCACCGGGTAACCAATGCCCTGAGCGATCTTGACCGCTTCGTCCGGCCCGGAGATCGCTGCGTTGTAGCCGGGAATGGTATTAACCTTGGCTTCGAGCGCCAGTTTCTTGGACTCGATCTTGTCGCCCATCTTGCCGACCGAGTAATGCTTCGGGCCGATGAACTTGATCCCTTCTTCTTCCAGACGACGCGAGAATTCGGCGTTTTCGGACAGGAAACCATAGCCCGGATGAACCGCCTGAGCACCGGTCTGCTTGCAGGCGGCGATGATCTTGTCGATCGACAGGTAAGATTCTTTCGAAGCCGCCGGCCCGATACAAACCGCTTCGTCGGCGATCTGGACATGCAGCGAATCCTTGTCCGGCTCGGAATAGACGGCCACGGTGGCAATACCCATCTGGCGGGCAGTCTTGATGACGCGGCAGGCAATTTCACCGCGATTCGCAATCAGAATTTTAGTAAACATGGTCTTTTTCTCCCTGACGCTTACAGCGGAATGTTGCCGTGCTTGCGCCACGGGTTTTCGAGTTTCTTGTCCCGCAGCATGGCCAGCGAGCGGGCAATCCGCTTGCGGGTTGCGTGCGGCATGATGACGTCGTCGATGAAGCCACGGGCACCCGCCACAAAGGGATTGGCGAACTTGGCCTTGTACTCGGCTTCACGCTCGGAGAGCTTGGCCGGATCGTTTTTCTCTTCACGGAATATGATCTCGACGGCGCCCTTCGGCCCCATCACGGCGATTTCGGCAGACGGCCAGGCGAGATTGACGTCGCCACGCAGATGCTTGGAGGACATCACATCATAGGCACCACCATAGGCTTTGCGGGTAATGACGGTGACCTTCGGCACGGTGCACTCGGCGTAGGCATAGAGCAGCTTGGCACCGTGCTTGATGATGCCGCCGTACTCCTGCGCGGTACCCGGCATGAAGCCCGGCACATCGACAAAGGTCACCACCGGAATGTTGAATGCATCGCAAAAACGGACAAAGCGGGCCGCCTTGATCGAGGACTTGATATCCAGACAGCCAGCCAGCACCAACGGCTGGTTGGCGACGATACCAACCGGATGGCCATCCATGCGGCCAAAGCCGACGATGATATTGCGCGCGTAGTCAGGCTGGATTTCAAAGAAATCAGCGTCGTCGACGACCTTGAAGATCAGTTCCTTCATGTCGTAGGACTTGTTGGTGTTGTCCGGCACCAGCGTATCCAGCGAGTAGTCCATACGGTCTACTGCATCGTTGGTCGGCGTAACCGGCGGCTTTTCCTTGTTGTTGGACGGCAGGAAATTGATGAAACGACGCAGCATGGACAGCGCTTCGACATCGTTCTCAAAGGCCAGATCGGCCACACCGGACTTGCTGGTATGGGTCACGGCGCCACCGAGTTCTTCAGCAGTCACGTCTTCGTGGGTCACGGTTTTGACGACTTCCGGACCGGTCACGAACATATAGGATGAGTCTTTCACCATGAAGATGAAATCGGTCATCGACGGCGAGTAGACCGCACCACCGGCGCAGGGGCCCATGATCATGGAAATCTGCGGTACGACGCCAGAGGCCATGACGTTGCGCTGGAACACGTCGGCGTAACCGCCGAGGGAAGCGACGCCTTCCTGAATCCGCGCGCCGCCCGAGTCGTTGAGGCCGATCACCGGCGCGCCGACCTTCATCGCCTGGTCCATGACTTTGCATATCTTTTCGGCGTGCGTTTCGGACAGCGAGCCGCCGAAAACCGTGAAATCCTGAGAAAACACGAAGACCAGTCGGCCATTGACCGTACCGTAACCAATCACCACACCATCGCCAGGAATCTTGTCTTCCTGGTCCATGCCGAAATCGGCACAGCGATGCTCCTTGAACATATCCCATTCCTCGAAGGAATCCGGGTCAAGCAGCAGTTCAATACGTTCGCGGGCAGTCAGCTTGCCCTTTTTATGCTGGCTATCGATACGCTTCTGGCCACCGCCGAGGCGGGCCATTTCACGCTTTTTTTCCAGCTGTCGGATGATGTCATGCATAAAGGAATCTCCCTAATTGGTGCGGGTAATTCAAAGAAATCAATGTTTCAGGTAATCGAGCAAGGCATACGCGGCAGCAGCCGGGGTCGTATTTCCTTTTTCGACAGAAAGGGTCAGCGCTGGCAGGTTTTCCTGCACACGCGGGTGATTACGAAAATGCTGGCGCAAGCCAGAGTCGATCAACTGCCACATCCAGCTCAACGATTGATGCTGGCGCTTGGCGGCGAACTCGCCGGTCGGGGTCAACGCCTTGCGATAATTCTCGATGGCATCCCAGAAATCTGTGATGCCTTCCTTATGCAGCGCACTGGCAGTCAGTACCGGCGGTGACCAGTTGGGCGAAGCCGGGCGCAGCATGTGCAGCGCATTACGCCATTGAGCGCGAACAACAGCCGTCGCCCGTGGGTCGATATCGGCCTTGTTGATAATCACCAGATCGGCGATTTCAACGATGCCTTTTTTGATCGCCTGCAGATCATCACCAGCGTTCGGCAATTGCAGCAGGCAGAAGATGTCGACCATGCCGGCGACTGTAGTTTCCGACTGCCCGACACCAACCGTCTCGACGATGATTACGTCGAAACCGGCCGCCTCACACAACAACATGGCTTCGCGCGTCTTTTCGGCAACACCACCGAGTGATCCGGCCGAAGGGCTGGGCCGGATGAAGGCTTCCTCGCGCTGGCATAGTTGTTCCATGCGCGTTTTGTCACCAAGGATGGAGCCGCCGGAAACGGAAGAAGAAGGATCAACAGCCAGAACTGCAAGTTTTTTACCCTGCTCGATCAGCCAGACACCCAGGGCCTCGATGAAAGTCGACTTGCCTGCCCCCGGCACACCGGAAATACCAACCCGAATGGCGTTACCGGTTTTCGGCAACAGGGCATTCAGCACCTGCTGCGCGCGTTGCTGGTGATCGGCGCGCGTCGACTCGATCAGCGTGATCGCTTTAGCCAGCGCACGCCGCTGCCCGGCCAGAACGCCATCAATCAGCGACTGGTCGGCAGACGAGGGATGATGAGCCGACAACGGTGTCTCGCTCAAGTTCACGCCGAATCAGCCACGCGCCTTGCGGATTTCTTCCAGCACACGGCGAGCAGAATCCTCAATACGCGTACCCGGTCCGAAAATCGCCTTGGCACCTGCGTTGTAAAGATAATCGTAATCCTGAGCCGGGATCACGCCGCCGGCAAAAACGATAATGTCGTTGGCGCCCTGTGCCTTGAGTGACTCCACCAACTCAGGCAGCAGTGTCTTGTGACCGGCAGCCAGCGAAGAAACGCCAATCGCATGGACGTCGTTTTCAATCGCCTGGCGAGCGGCTTCTGCCGGAGTTTGGAAGAGTGGCCCCATGTCGATATCGAAACCGAGGTCAGCAAAGGCAGTAGCCACCACCTTGGCACCGCGGTCATGGCCATCCTGACCGAGCTTGGCAATCATGATCCGTGGACGACGACCATCTTCTTCAGCAAACTTGACGATGTCGGCCTTGATTGTTTCCCAGCTTTCCATGCCTTCCACAACGCCTCCGTACACCCCTGAAATGGTCTGATTGTTGGCACGGAAACGTCCGAATATCTTTTCCAGCGCATCGGACACTTCGCCGACTGTGGCACGTAAACGCATCGCCTTGACGGTGAGATCAAGCAGATTGCCAGTGCCCGACTCGGCTGCTGCGGTCAACGCTGCCAAAGCGGCATTAACGGCGGCAGAATCACGGCTGGCGCGAATGTTCTTGAGGCGTGCAACCTGCGAGTCACGCACAGCATGGTTGTCGATATCAAGAATATCAATGGCGTCCTGCTTGGCCAGCTTGTACTTATTGACACCGACAATGACATCCTTGCCCGAGTCGATACGCGCCTGCTTGTCGGCCGCACAGGTTTCAATCTGCATCTTGGCCCAGCCGGATTCAACCGCCTTGGTCATGCCACCCATTGCCTCGATTTCCTCGATGATGCCCCAGGCCTTGTCGGCCATGTCCTGGGTGAGCTTTTCCATCATGTAGGAACCGGCCCATGGATCGACGACATTGGTGATGTGGGTTTCTTCCTGGATGATCAACTGCGTGTTGCGGGCAATCCGTGAAGAGAACTCAGTCGGCAGCGCGATAGCTTCGTCCAGTGCATTGGTATGCAGCGACTGGGTGCCGCCGAAAACCGCTGCCATCGCTTCGATGGTGGTACGGACGACATTGTTGTACGGGTCCTGCTCGGTCAGCGACCAGCCGGAAGTCTGGCTGTGCGTGCGCAGCATCATCGACTTTGGACTCTTGGCATTGAACTTGGTCATGATGCGGTGCCACAACAAACGGCCGGCGCGCATCTTGGCAATTTCAAGATAGAAATTCATGCCGACGGCCCAGAAGAAGGACAAACGACCAGCGAAGGTATCAACGTCCATGCCGGAAGCAACACCGGTGCGCACGTATTCCATGCCGTCAGCCAGCGTAAAGGCCAGTTCGATCGCCTGATTGCCGCCAGCTTCCTGAATGTGATAACCGGAAATCGAGATCGAGTTGAACTTCGGCATGTGCTGCGCGGTATAGCCGAAGATATCGGCGATGATCTTCATCGACGGTTTGGGCGGATAAATGTAGGTATTCCGCACCATGAATTCTTTGAGAATGTCGTTCTGTATCGTGCCCGAGAGCTGGTCCTGCGGCACACCCTGTTCTTCGGCAGCAACAATGTAACCGGCGAGAATCGGTAGCACGGCGCCATTCATTGTCATCGAGACAGAAACCTTGTCGAGCGGAATGCTGTCGAAGAGAATCTTCATGTCCTCGACCGAGTCAATTGCCACGCCGGCCTTGCCAACGTCACCCGTTACGCGCGGGTTATCGGAATCGTAGCCACGATGGGTTGCCAGGTCGAAAGCCACCGAAACACCTTGACCACCAGCGGCCAGCGCCTTGCGGTAGAAAGCATTGGAAGCTTCGGCAGTGGAGAAGCCAGCATATTGACGAATGGTCCACGGCTTGACCGCATACATGGTCGGCTGCGGGCCACGCAGATAGGGCGCGAAGCCAGGCAAGGTATCAGCGAACTCCAGCCCAGCCAAATCTGCCTTGGTGTACAAAGCCTTGACTGCCAGGCCTTCTGGCGTATCCCATTTCAGATTCTTGACGTCACCAGCCGGGGAATGCTTCGATGCAGCCTTTTCCCACGTCTCCAGATTATTGGAATTCAAGAACTTTTCGGTCATGACACACCCTCGCTGATTCGATTTTTTGGGGCCGATAATGCAGAATACAAAATTCTACGCTTTCGACTGCAAAGTTGACATCGTAAGACGCACATAATACTTTATCCATAATTATGGAAGCAAGTCGTTATCTCTAATGGTTCCACACCAGTAAGTCACCAATGACCCGAATTACACCGACTGCGCTTTATCAGGAAGTTGCCGAGCGACTGCGTCAGCGCATTTTTGCCCATGAACTGACGCCCGGTACCTGGATCGACGAGCAGAAACTAGCCGAGCAATACGGCATTTCGCGAACCCCCTTGCGCGAGGCACTCAAGGTGCTGGCTTCGGAAGGCATGGTTGACCTCAAGCCACGCCGCGGCTGTTACGTTACCGAGATCTCGCGCCAGGATCTCGATGATCTGTTTCCGCTCATTGCCCTCCTCGAAGGCCGTTGCGCTGCCGATGCGGTCAAGCGTGCCAAGCCTGCAGAAATCCGCGAACTCAAGACCATTCATGAGCGACTCGAAGCCGCCGCCCGCGACGGCCGCATGGACGCCTTCTTCGAGGCCAATCAGGAATTCCATCGCCGCATCCAGGAACTGGCCAACAATCGCTGGTTGTTATCGGTCATTCAGGATCTGCGCAAGGTGCTCAAGCTTTCGCGCATGCACTCGCTCTCGCTGGAAGGCCGTCTGCAGCAATCACTGGATGAGCATCGTGGCATTCTGGCAGCGCTCGAAGCGGGTGATGCAGTCAAGGCCGAGAAGCTGATGCACGACCACCTGCTATCCGGCCGTGAAGCACTGGCCAAAATGGACGCCAAGCAGGTCAAAACAACCTAAAAAACGCGGCAGAAGGTTGCACCCCATGGGTACTTCCTTCGGGTACGGTCAACGCGCCAAAAACAGCAAATTTTTGATACAAAAAAACCCTGGCGGACGCACCGACCAGGGTTTTTTATTGACTACCGACGACTAGTGCTTGCTGGCAGACTCGGCACCAAAGCCGGTTTGCGCACGCACATACTGATCTTCAAAAGCTTCCATCTCCTTACCGGCACGTACGCTGCTATCCGTCTTGGAAAAGACGTAGGCAAGCAGGAAGGCTAGTGGCATGGCGAACAGGGCAGGTTGGGTGTACGGGAAGAGCGCCGCAGGATTACCCAGTACATCGACCCATACCGATTTCGAGAAGAGCACCAGAAGGACGGCCGAAACCAGGCCACCATAACCGCCGAACAAGGCACCACGGGTCGTCAAACCCTTCCAGTACATGGAAAGGATAAGGACCGGGAAGTTGGCGGCGGCAGCGACGCCGAACGCCAAGCCAACCATGAAGGCGATGTTCTGCTTTTCGAACAGGATGCCAAGGATGATGGCCACGAAACCAAGGCAAATCGTAGCAATCTTGGAAACGCGAATTTCAGCCGCTTCAGTTGCCGTTCCCTTCTTGATCACCCTGGCGTAGAGGTCATGCGAGATTGCCGAAGCACCGGCCAGAGCCAGACCGGAAACCACCGCCAGAATCGTCGCGAAGGCCACTGCGGCCAGGAAGCCAAGCAGCATGTCGCCGCCAACCGCCTTAGACAGATGCATGGCAACCATGTTGCCGCCACCAATCAGCTTGCCACCCAGCTTGCCAGCTTCGAAGAAATCCGGATTCTGGCCAACGATGATGATGCCGCACAAACCCATCAGGAAAATGACGTTGAAGAAATAGGCGACGAAGCCGGATGCGTAAAGCACAGACTTGCGTGCCTCCTTGGCATCGGTCACGGTGAAGAAGCGCATCAGGATGTGCGGCAAACCTGCCGTACCAAACATCAGGCCGAGGCCCAGCGAAATGGCAGTGACCGGATCGGCCAGCAGACTACCCGGAGACATCAGCTTGGGACCAAGCTTATGCAGTGAGGTCGCCTTCTCAACCAAGGTCTGGAAGGAGAAATTGAACTGGCTGAAAGCCAGAACCATGACCAGCGTACCGCCGGCGAGCAGCATGCAGGCCTTGATGATCTGCACCCAGGTCGTGGCGACCATGCCACCGAAGGTAACGTACACCATCATCAGGATACCAACGGCGAAAATGGCGACGTTGTATTCCAGTCCGAACAGCAGCTTGATCAGCTGACCGGCACCGACCATTTGGGCAATCAGGTAGAAACAAACCACGACCAGCGAGGAAATCGCCGCCATGGTGCGCACTTTCCCCTGATCAAGGCGATAGGCAGTAATGTCGGAGAAGGTGAACTTGCCCAGATTGCGCAGGCGCTCAGCCATCATGAAGAGAATGATCGGCCAGCCAGCAAAGAAGCACAGCATGTAAATGTAGCCGTCGTAACCCTGGGTGTAGACCATGGCGGTCAGACCAAGCAGCGTGGCAGCCGACATGTAGTCGCCGGCAATCGCCAGACCGTTCTGGAAACCGGTGATACCGCCACCGGCGGTGTAGAAGTCGGCGGTCGACTTGGTCCGGCTGGAAGCCCAGTAGGTAATGCCCATCGTCATCGTGACGAAGATGCAGAACATGATGATGGCGTGCCAGTTGGTCGCCTGCTTCTCCGTAACACCTTCAAGCGGGCCGCCAGCAAAAGCCATGGCGGCAACGGCAAAGAGGCCGAGTACGGCAGTAATTTTGGTCGAGTAACGCATTATTTTTTATCCTTCCAGGCTTCCTTGACGATTTCCTGCGTCAGGGCGTCAAATTCAGTATTGGCACGCCGGACATAAACTGCCGTCAGAGACCAGAAGAAAATGAACATGAACAGTTCGACAACAACACCAATGGTCCACATGGAACCTTCGGCAATCGGCTGCCCGAGAGCCGCCGGATTGAAAGCAACCGTCATTACAAAACCGTAAAACATCGCAAGGACAACAAAGGTAAGGGTCCACGCAAAGCGCCCCCGTCTTGCGACTAACTCCTGGAACTTGGGATTGGCCCGCATTCGCTCATACATCGCACCGCTCATGGCATGATCTCCTGTATTTTTAATTAATAATTACCGTCAAAAATCGGCGGAAGTATTCTATCTTATAGAAGACCACCCCGTATTTGACATGCATTATTTAATTCCTAATATTTCTAAGGCTATTAGACCTAACCCATGAGCAGCATTGACTTTTCCCGTGATGGCGAGATCGCCACCCTGACCCTGAACAACCCCGGCAAGCTCAACGCCATCAATCTGGTGATGTGGAATCAGCTTGCCGAAAACATGGCCAAAATAAGCGTCGACCGCAACATTCGCTGCGTCGTCCTGCGCGGTAGTGGCGCGGACGCTTTCGCCGCCGGCGGTGATCTCGAGGAATTTGTCACCGGCCGTACGACGCTCGATCAGGCGCTGCATTACCACGGCCAGGTTGCCCGCGCCTTACGAGCCATCGATGACTGCCCGCATCCAAGCGTGGCAATGATTCAGGGCGCCTGTATTGGTGGCGGACTGGAAATTGCTGGCGTTTGTGACTTCCGTATCTGCGGTGAATCGGCCCGCTTCGGTGCACCGATAAATCGCCTTGGCTTCTCGATGTACCCCGGTGAAATGGAAGGCCTGCTGCGTCTGGTCGGGCCTGCGGTCCTCAAGGAAATTCTGCTGGAAGGGAGAATATTGAGCGCCACCGAGGCTTACGCCAAGGGCCTGGTCACCCGTATCGTCAGCGATCAGCAAACCGAAGAGGAAGCCTATGCCACGGCCCGCCGCATTTGTGCCGGTGCTCCACTGGTTGCTGGTTGGCATAAACAGTGGATACGCCGCCTGCTTGATGATCGCCCGTTAAGCGACGAAGAAAAGACCGCTTCGTTCGCCTTCCTGGATACCGAGGACTATAAGGAGGGCCTGAGCGCCTTCCTCGAAAAGCGCAAACCGCAGTTCAAGGCACGCTGAAA
>CAXYZX010000063.1:0-14568 GCA_964293845.1 uncultured Dechloromonas sp. | reverse complement strand
TGATACCGTCAGCCATGGCCAACGTTTGCCGGTAGTCCGGGAATTTTTCCATCAGAACCGGTATTCCGATGTCACGAAACAGTCCAAAACTGTAAGCGTCATCGCGAGGCACACAAGAGAGGGAGGTTGCTATGTAAGCAGAAATGCCGGCGACCTTTTCAGCGCTATCCCAGAATCGTTCGAGTGAACGGGCGCCACCGGCGACTGTGTTGCGCAGTACGAGTCCGGTAATGATCTGGCCCGCCATCTTCATGCCCATCAAGCTGATGGCACTGGCTACCGAACTGATTTTGTTGGCCCGCCCGAAAAACGGGGAGTTAACAGTTTTCAGCACTGCTGCAGAAAGCCCGACGTCAGCGTTAACTAGATTGGTAATGACGCGTGGGTCCGGATCGTCCTTGCCCATTTCGTTACCCAACTTGACCAAAATTTGTGGTCGGGGCGGTATTACGACGCCTTTTAGTGTTTTTTCAATTTCTGCTTCGGAGAGCGCGTCCGTCATTCCACTTTTCATTTTTAAATCTATTCTGAATGAAAACTGAATCCTAACAGGCGCAAGGGGACAATTCCATGGTGATTATTCCAAAAGTCATGCGCCCTGTTGCCAGGGCGCCCCAATTTTAGAACCCGATCTTACGACTACGTCCCATCCGGGCCACCTCGAAGTCAGAGGCTTCCAAGTGACTGCGTCCTTCCAGCTTGGCTGTGCCGAAGGCGGCCATCAAGCGCTTGCGCATGTCGCGCGGTGGTAGTGAGCCCAAGCGTTCGAGTATGCTTTCTTCGGCTTCGGGCGGGAATCCCCAGTCGTGCGCAGCAACAATCTCGCGGTAAAGCGTAGCGGCGATGCTGATTGCGGCGTCGTGGTCCGGGCGCGGTACTTCGTAGACGTTCATCCGGTTGAGGATAGGCTCGGGAATTGAACGTTCATCATTGGCCGTCGTTACCCAAAGAATATGCGAAGCGTCAATGTCGATATCGATGAACTCATCCTTGAAGCTGCGCGCCGTATCTTTTTCGAGCAGGCCGTAGAGCGCACCCATCGGGTCGTAGCGCGAATCGCCACCGGCCTTGTCGACCTCATCAAGCACCACAATGGGGTTGGCGAAGTCGCCATGCACCAAGGTGTGCGCTACCTTGCCGGGCTTGGCGTTGTTCCATTGTGCCGAGGCGCCGGAAAGTATCCAGCCGGCGGTCAGCGAACTCATCGAGATGAATTCATGGCCGGTGCCCAGTTGTGCCGCCAGTTCGCGCGCAAAGTGGGTCTTGCCGATGCCCGGTTCGCCGAGCAGCAGGATGGGCGTGAAGCTCATCGGTTCGTTGCCGGCGACGGAGAGTGCAATGTATTTCTTGAGGTCGTCGATGACTGCACCAAAATTTGGGCAGGAGTCGTAGAGACCATCAATCATCTCGGCGTCGGTCGGGCGCACCAGGAAGCGGCCACCTCCACGTTGTTTCATCTTTTCGTAGAGGCAGGAGAGTGCTTCATTGCGGTTGCCCGTGGCGTCTTCCATGGCGCGTTCAATATCGGCCACGTGATAGATGGTGCGCTCTTCAGCGACCGAGAGACGGATGTCGGAATTTGCCATGATGACTTTCTCCTTGACCTGCATGAGTTGGTTAACGACCCGCTACTGCAAAGGTTGAATCATTGATTGCAAAACTATTAAAGCAACTCCTGTTCCATGTTTTTGACGTGCTGTGGTTGCGCGCTACAAAGAATGGCGGCATTGTTGTGATTGTGTGTGCGAGGAGGCAGCAAGGATGGAGCGTTTTACTATTTCACTGGATGAGTCACTGGCCAGTCAGTTTGATCAGTTGATTGCAGTGCGCGGCTACCGCAATCGCTCAGAGGCGGTGCGCGATCTGATTCGTGGTGCCATTGAGGGCGACCGCCAGCGTCAGGCACCGGCTGGCCATTGCGTGGCCAATCTTTCGTATGTCTTCAATCATCACGAACGCGAACTGGCTGAGCGCCTGACCAGCCTGCAGCATGACCATCATGACCTGACGGTAGCCGCCATGCACAGTCATCTCGATCACGAGAATTGTCTGGAATCAGTGATACTTAAAGGCCCGACCGGAGATGTCAGACAGTTTGCTGATGCGTTGATGGCCGAGCGTGGTGTTCGTCATGGCAAACTCAACCTGATCGCTCTCGAAGCCGAGCATCACCACGCTCACGATGAACACGGCGCAGCGCATGTCCATTATCGCCCCGCACGCTAATTCGCCGCTGCCTGAATCCACCGAGTTGCTCGGCGAGCAGGCATGGATTGAGGTTATTCAGAAAATGGATGAGGTCTATAACGACCTCCTGCAGTATGAAGTTGCACTTGAAGAAAAGAATGCGGCTCTTGAAGAGTCGCATCAGTTTATTGAGAGCGTCCTGGCGTCGATGTCGGACATCCTGATCGTCTGCGACCGTAATGGCGGTATTGAAGAGGTCAATTCTTCGCTCTGCCATTTTTCCGGCAAGACTGCGGAGGAGTTGGTTCATCACCCGCTGTTCGACCTGTTTGCCGATGATGTCGAGCGCGCCAAGGCGCGCGATGTATTCACCCGCTTCGGGCGCGACGGGGTGCATGATTGTGAACTGTTTTTGCGCGCCGGGGACGGGTCTACCGTACCAGTTTCGATGAACTGCACGCCACGCGTGTCGCAAACCGGCAAATTGATGGGCATGGTGGTGACCGGGCGGCCGGTCGGTGAATTACGCCGGGCCTATCAGGCGTTGCGCCAGGCGCATGAAGATCTCAAGCGCACTCAGGGACAATTGCTGCACGCTGAAAAAATGGTCTCGCTGGGTCGTCTGGTGGCTGGTGTGGCGCATGAGTTGAATAACCCGATCAGCTTCGTGCTCGGTAACGTGCTTTCCCTACAACGCTACAGTCAACGTCTTGATCGCTATTTGGGCACCGTGCATGCCACGGACTTTGCCGATGATGAAGCGCTGAAAACGATGCGCCAGGAGTTGCGTATCGACCGCATTCTGGCCGATATGCCGCATTTGATTGACGGCATGATAGAGGGGGCAGAGCGTACCCGAGACATTGTCGATGCCCTGAAGCGCTTTTCGGCGGTCGACAAGATGGTCCCGGAGCAGGTTAATCTGAATGAAGTGGTCGAACGCTCGGTGCGCTGGGTGGTGCAAAGCACGGCAGCAAAGTTTGCGGTCGACGTCGATTTGCCGGCAAATTTATACTGTTCCGGCTCATCTGGCCAGTTGCAGCAGGTGGTGATGAATCTGGTGCAAAACGCCTGCGACGCTACCGCGACCAAACCGGACGCCGCTCTGAAAATTACCGGCACGGTCGAAAACGGCACGATCTGCTTGAACTTTGTGGACAACGGGCCGGGTATTGCCGAGACCCATCTTGGACGGCTGTTTGAGCCATTTTTTACTACCAAGCCGGTTGGTCAGGGGACTGGCTTGGGATTGTCGATTAGCTACGGCATCGTTGACCGGCATGGTGGAAAGCTCAGCGCAGGCAACCTGCCTGAAGGTGGGGCGGAATTTACCCTTGCACTTCCGGTGGAAAGTCACTGACCAGTTTCTTGGTGCGGGTTCTGCCAAGAGTCAATACGAACAATGACTTATTGCACTGGCACGCTATTTGTATGAAGATTATAAACTACTTCATACACGCCCTATGGAACCCCTGCCCACTGACTGGTTGTCGCTGCTGATCCTGACCTTCGTGCTCGGTATGAAGCATGGGTTTGATGCCGACCATCTGGCTACTATTGACGGTCTGACTCGCTACAACGCTCGAGCCCGACCGCTCATGGCGCGCTATTGCGGGACACTGTTTTCGCTGGGACATGGTGCGGTCGTGATGGTCATTGCCCTTTCCGTGTCGGCCATTGCCGGGCAATGGGAGGTGCCGGACTGGTTTGGAACATTGGGTTCACTGATCTCGATTGCCTTTTTAGTTGCGCTGGGTAGCCTCAATCTCGCCGCCGTTTTGCGCGCCGAGCCGGATCAACTGGTTCAGCCGGTGGGGCTCAAGGGCCGCCTGCTGGGCAATTTGCGCCAGGTCTCGCACCCGGCACTGGTGGCGCTGGTCGGTGCGCTGTTTGCACTCTCTTTTGACACGCTCTCGCAAGCCGCTTTTTTCGCGCTGACGGCGACCCAGTTCGGGGGCTGGCAGCCTGCTCTGTTGCTGGCATTGCTCTTCATGCTCGGTATGTTGCTGACCGATGGCATCAACGGCCTGTGGATCGCTCGCCTGATTGCCCGTGCTGATCAGGTGGCCCTGGTCGCGTCGCGCGTCATGGGGCTGGTTGTTTCTGGCGTCAGCCTGCTGGTTGCAGCTTTTGGTGTAGCCAAGATGCTGTCGCCAGCAGTCGATGCCTGGAGTGAAGGTAAAGAACTGATTTTTGGATTTTCGCTGATGGCAATCATCGCTCTCAGCTTCGTGGCTGCGCTCAGGCTGACACGTCGGCCGCTCATGGCATAAGCAGCTTAAGGATGAGGGGGCCGGGCAACCGGCTTTTTAAAGCGGTGAAATTAAGACAAATAATAATTTATTCATACTTATCACTGGCAATGGGTGGCGCACTGGCGCATGAATCCATCGAGCTATCAGTCATTGAGGTCAGGGCCAAGGCCGAGAATCTGGAAGGCATTGCAGCGGCGAGCAGTCAGGGCGTGGTTTCCAATCAGCGCTTGGCCAATATGCCGATTCTGCGTCCTGGCGAGGCGCTGGAAATGGTGCCCGGCCTGATTGTCACGCAGCATGCCGGCGATGGCAAAGCCAATCAGTATTTTCTGCGTGGTTTTAATCTTGATCACGGGACCGATTTCGCCACCTATGTTGGTGGCGTGCCAGTCAATATGCCGAGCCATGCCCACGGCCAGGGCTATACCGATCTCAATTTTCTGATCCCGGAGTTGGTCGACCGCATCAGTTTCCGCAAGGGGCCGTATTACGCCGAAGAGGGTGATTTTTCATCAGCCGGCGCCGCGCATATCGACTATTTTCGCAAAATTGATGGTAGCTTGGGGCAGGTGACACTTGGCCAGCATGGTTACGCGCGCAGCCTGCTGGCCGGTTCGCCTGTCGTTGGCAATGGCAATCTGCTTTACGGTCTCGAACTGTTTCATAACGATGGTCCATGGCAGGTGCATGAAAACTATCGCAAGTTGAATGGTCTGCTGCGCTACAGCGAAGGGTCGCGTTACGACGGATTTTCCCTCACCGGCATGCTTTATCAGGGGCGCTGGACCTCGACCGATCAGATCGCCAAACGCGCCGTTGATAGTGGCGTACTAGATCGCTTCGGTACGCTGGATTCAACAACAGGTGGCGAAACCTATCGCTACAGCCTTTCCGCTGAATGGTCCAAGCGTGGCGAAAACACTCAGAGCAAGGCCAGTGTCTGGTGGCTACGCTCCGGCCTCGATTTATGGTCCAACTTCCAGTATTGCCTGAACGATCTGGCGGCCAGTGGCACTTGTGATACCGGTGATCAGTTCAAGCAGGGCGAGCGCCGCCAAGCCAGTGGTTTTGCCGCCTCGCATACACTCTACGAAAAGTGGGGTGGTTTTGAGGTCAGCAATGCCTTCGGTGTGCAGGGGCGCATTGATCGCCTACATCCGGTCGCACTCTACAACACCAGTGCACGCACCACCTGGAATACGGTACGTGAAGATAGTGTTACCCAGCGCAGTCTCGCGCTGTGGGGGCAAAACGAGTGGCGCTGGACGCCTTGGTTCCGCTCCATCGTCGGATTGCGTGGCGATGTCTACAATTTCACGGTCGACTCGAATTTGGCTGCTAATTCCGGCAAAGCCAATGACCAGATGGTGACGCCAAAATTGTCCCTGGTCTTCGGCCCTTGGCAAAAAACCGAGTTTTATCTCAACTATGGGCACGGCTTTCATTCCAATGACGCGCGCGGTACGACTATCACTCAGGAGCCAGGTACCGGCAATGCCGTCGACAAAGTCAAACCGCTGGTGCGGACCAAAGGCTATGAAATCGGACTGCGTTCGGAATTTGTGCCGGGTTGGCAGTCGACCGTAGCACTTTGGCAACTGAACGCTGCTTCAGAGCTTGTGTTTGTCGGCGATGCCGGAACCACTGAAGCTTCGCGCCCCTCATCACGTTATGGCTTTGAATGGACCAATCTTTATGTGATGACTGACTGGCTGGCTTTTGATGCCGACCTGGCGTGGTCGCATGCACGTTTTCGTGACGCTGATCCCGTTGGCCAATATATCCCCGGGGCGGTCACTGCAACAGCCAACCTTGGCATGACGGTCGATCATATCGGCCCCTGGTTCGGCGCGCTCCGCTTCCGCTATTTTGGCTCGCGGCCGCTGATCGAAGACAATTCTGTGCGCTCAGCCGGTTCGCAGCTGAGTAACCTGCGTCTCGGCTACCGGTTCGACAAGCGGACTCAACTTGCGCTCGATGTTTACAACCTCTTTGACCGTATGGTGAATGATATCGAATACTGGTACGAATCCCAGTTGGCCGGCGAAGCTGCTCCACTTGCGGACCGTCACATTCACCCGACCGAACCCCGAACATTTCGTTTGAGTATTAGTCATCAATTCTGATCGCGGTAATTCATAATTACGGTTTGCTGCCCGCAAGCCTTTAGAGTACCCTACTGCGTTTTCCCCAACATCGAAAATCGGAGGAGATCCAGTGGAAAAGGACTTGCGCGAAGCCGCACTTGAGTACCATCGTTGGCCCACGCCGGGCAAAATTTCTGTCCGCCCGACCAAGGGTTTGACCAACCAGCGCGACCTCGCGCTGGCATATTCACCAGGCGTTGCCGCTGCCTGCGATGCGATCGTCGAAGATCCCGCCACCGCTGCCTGGTACACCTCACGCGCCAATCTGGTTGGCGTCATCACCAACGGCACGGCCGTGCTCGGACTTGGCAATATTGGCCCGCTGGCGGCCAAGCCGGTGATGGAGGGCAAAGGCTGCCTGTTCAAGAAATTCGCCGGAATTGACGTTTTCGATATCGAACTGGATGAGAACGACCCCGACAAGCTGATCGACATGATCGCCGCCATGGAGCCGACGCTCGGTGGGGTGAATCTGGAAGACATCAAGGCGCCTGAGTGCTTCTATATTGAAGAAAAGCTCAAGGAGCGGATGAACATTCCCGTTTTCCATGACGACCAGCACGGCACCGCCATTATTTCGGCGGCAGCGATGCTCAATGGCCTGAAAGTGGTTGGCAAGAAGATCGAAGAAATCAAGGTGGTCTGCTCCGGCGCTGGTGCTGCAGCGATTTCCTGTCTCAATCTCTGGTGCCAGCTTGGTGTCAAGCGTGAGAACATCACGGTTTGCGACTCCAAAGGGGTGATCTACATTGGTCGTCCCGGCAATATCGACGAAACCAAGGCACGCTACGCGCAGAACACTGACGCCCGTACCCTGGGTGACGCGCTGGTCGGCGCCGATGTCTTCCTTGGCCTTTCCGCTGCTGGCGTGGTCAAGCAGGAAATGGTCGTGAACATGGCTGACAAGCCTATGGTTTTCGCACTGGCCAACCCAACGCCGGAAATCATGCCGGAACTGGTTCAGGCGGTGCGCCCGGATGCGATTATCGCCACCGGCCGTTCAGACTATGTGAATCAGGTCAATAACGTTTTGTGCTTCCCCTTTATTTTCCGTGGCGCACTGGATGTCGGTGCCACCCGAATTACCGAAGAAATGAAGATGGCCAGCGTCAAGGCCATTGCCGAGCTGGCCGAAGCCGAAGTGACCGACGAAGTGGCGATGGCTTATCCTGGTCACGAACTTTCGTTCGGCCCGGAATACCTGATTCCCAAGCCTTTCGATCCTCGTCTCATCGTCAAGATTGCACCGGCTGTTGCCAGGGCCGCCATGGATTCTGGTGTCGCAACACGCCCGATTACCGACTGGGATGCCTACCGTGCCAAACTCTCCGAGTTTGTTTATCACACCGGTGTCGGCATGCGCGCCATCTTTCAGGCGGCACGTCAGGCCAAGGGCAAGCGCATTATTTTTGCCGAGGGGGAAGACGAGCGCGTGCTGCGTGCAGCCCAAGTGGTAATCGAAGAAAAATTCGCCCGCCCTATTCTTATTGGTCGACCCGCGGTCATTGAGCATCGTCTGGAAAAGGCTAAGCTACGCATTCAGCCAGGCGTTGATTTTGACATTGTGAATCCCGAGTCCGACGAGCGTTACCGTGAGTGTTGGACTGCCTACCACAAGCTGATGTCGCGCCGTGGCGTGACGCCGGCCATTGCCAAGGAAAACATGCGCCGCAAACCGACGCTGATCGGGGCGATGTTGTTGAAGCTCGGCTACGCCGATGGCTTGATCTGTGGCATGACTGGACAGTTCAGCCATCATATGGGTGTTATTAACCAGGTGATTGGCAAGCGCCAAGGGATCAATACCTTGGCGGCAATGAATTATTTGATGCTGCCGGGTCGTTCGCTGTTCATTTGCGATACCCATATCAACGAAACGCCGAGCGCCGAAGAAATTGCAGAAATGACGCTGATGGCCGCCGAGCAGGTCAAGCACTTTGGTATCCATCCCAAGGTTGCGCTGCTCTCGCACTCCAATTTCGGCTCAGGGAACTCCGAGTCATCAAGAAAAATGAGCCGCGCCGCCGCCCTGATTTCAGCGATGACCAGTGGCGACCTCGAGATCGATGGCGAGATGCACGGCGATTCAGCGCTTTCCGAAGAGGTCCGTCGCGCGGCGAACCCTGAGTCTCCCTTGAAAGGCGAGGCAAATCTGTTGATCATGCCCAATATTGATGCCGCCAATATCGCCTACAACCTGCTCAAAATGACGGCGGGTGAAGGTGTGACCATTGGCCCCATCCTGCTTGGCGCAGATCGTCCGGTGCATGTGCTGACCTCGACGGCAACTGTTCGCCGTTTGGTCAATATGACTGCCTTGGCAGTGGTTGAATCAATGGAGCGTTAAGCGCGCACTAGCTTCAAACATGCGGGGCGCGCAAGCTCCCCGCTTTTTTTGCCGTTTTTGGCAGTCGACCGCAACAATTACTGGGCGAGAGCTTCTAGTAGTTTCCCGTGTATTCCGCCAAATCCGCCGTTGCTCATCACCAGGATATGGTCTCCGGGGTGCGCCGCTGCGACAATTTTGCGTATAAGTTCGTCGATATTGTCCTCAACTACAGCGCGGTCACCCATGGGGGCCAGTGCTTCCCGTGCATCCCAACCAAGATTGCCGGCATAGCAGAAGGCGGCATCGGTCTCGCTCAGGCTGGCCGGAAGCTGGCTTTTCATGGTGCCGAGTTTCATTGTGTTGGAGCGTGGTTCAAGCACGGCGAGTATGCGTGCCTTGCCAATCTTGCGGCGCAGACCGGCGACAGTGGTTGCGATGGCCGTTGGGTGGTGCGCGAAGTCGTCATAGACGCTAATGCCCCGCACTTCGCCGCGTAGTTCCATCCGGCGTTTGACGTTCTCAAAGCGTGTGAGTGCTTCCAGTCCCTTATCGAAGGGAACCCCGACATGGCGAGCAGCGAGCAGGGCAGCGCAGGCGTTGGCGCGATTGTGTTCTCCCGACAGCTGCCATGAGCTACGACCAATTTCGCCATCAGGGCCGGTCAAAATAAGTTCTCCGCTGGCGTCATCACCAGTCACTCGATAGCAGTCCGGGCTATTGAAGCGCTCAACGGGGGTCCAGCAGCCACGCTCTAAAACCCTTTCCAGGCTGCTTTCGGCCGCATTGCTGATGATTAGCCCGGAGGCGGGCAAAGTGCGCACAAGATGGTGAAATTGTGTTTCGATGGCTACAAGATCAGAGAAAATGTCTGCATGATCGAACTCAAGGTTGTTCAAAACGGCAGTGCGCGGCCGATAATGAACGAATTTAGAGCGCTTGTCACAGAAAGCGGTGTCGTACTCGTCGGCTTCAATAACGAAAAACGGTGTGCCACCGAGGCGTGCCGAAACGCCAAAATTCAAGGGAACGCCGCCAATCAGAAAACCGGGCTCCATGTTTGCGTCTTCCAGTATCCAGGCCAGCATCGAACTGGTTGTTGTCTTTCCATGCGTACCGGCGACGCCTAGAACCCAGCGGCCCCGGAGCACGTTTTCGGCGAGCCATTGCGGGCCCGATACATAATTTAGTCCCTGATCGAGAATGGCTTCAAGCAAAGGATTGCCACGCGAAATGGCGTTGCCGATCACAAAAATATCGGGTTTCAGAGCCAGTTGATCCAGATCGAAACCTTCGATCAGATCAACCCCGGCGCCGCGCAACTGCTCGCTCATTGGTGGATATACGTTGGCGTCGCAACCGGTGACGCGATGGCCGGAAGCTACTGCCAGTTGGGCGACGCCGCCCATGAAGGTGCCGCAGATACCCAGAATATGAATGTGCATGTCACATAGACCCGTTAGAATGGGGGCGATTTTACCCTGATCGAGCCGACATGCCCCGTCACGAAAAAACACGCCAATTAGCCGGCGTCAGGGCCAGCATTGCCAGCGCTGCTGCCCGTTTGATGGCCGAAGATGGCATCACCGATTATCACCATGCCAAGCGCAAGGCTGCCCGTCAGTTGGGCTTGCCGGAGCATACGACCTATCCCGACAATGCCGAGGTTGAGGCAGAGTTGCGTGCTTACCGCAATATCTATCAAGACGACGAGCAGCATGAGCGTTTGTTCGCCATGCGCCATACAGCGCTTGAACTTCTGGATTTATTGGCTGACTTTCATCCCTACCTGACCGGCTCTGTGCTTGATGGGACTGCTGGAGAGCATTCAAACATTGATATTCAGATATTCGCTGATAGCGCCAAGGAGATAGAGATTTTTCTGCTTAATCGCGGTATGGCGTTTGAACATGTCGAACCGCGTAACGAAAAGGCGGATGCCGTTCTGGTGCTTGAGACAGATACGGCAGACGCCAACCTGGTGATTTACCCGCCGCGCCTTGAGCGCGTCAGCCTGAAACATCGTGATGGTCGGCCGCGTGAGCGGATCAAAGCCGAGGCGTTGCGAGCCCTTCTTGCGGAGTAGACTGGACAAATTGCTGTTATTTGCGGCAAACTCGCAGCTATGAAGAAGCAAAAATCCGCCTCCAAGTCGGTGGAAAAGCCCATCATCTTGGTGATGCATGGGCCGAATCTCAACCTTCTTGGTACTCGCGAACCCGAACATTATGGTCGGGTGACGCTTTCCGACATAAATCTGGCTTTAGTTCGTCTGGCTGAAAGTGCCGGGGTTGAACTGGAAAGCTTTCAGAGCAACCACGAAGGGGCGCTTATTGAGCGCATCCACGCCGCACGTGAACAGGGAGTGCGAGCCATAATCATCAATCCGGCAGCCTACACTCATACCAGTGTTGGTTTGCGCGATGCTCTGGCTGCCGTAGCTATTCCGTTCATTGAAGTACATCTATCGAATGTGCATGCCCGTGAGTCTTTCCGGCATCACTCCTATTTTTCGGATCTGGCCGTTGGTGTCATCAGTGGTCTAGGTCATCAGGGCTATCTTTTGGCCCTTGAGTACCTGCTTAATAAACTTAACGTTGAATAAGCGCAGTCGGTAGCCGTCGCTACCATTGTGCCATCACGAAGGGAGTCTCCATGGATCTACGTAAACTCAAAAAACTTATCGATCTCGTTCAGGAATCGGGTATTACCGAACTGGAAGTTACCGAGGGTGAAGAAAAAGTTCGCATCGCCAAGAATTATGGTCCGGTTGGCCAGATGCCGATGCAGCAATACGCTCCGGTGATGCAGGTGCCTGGCGTAGCGCCCACTGTCAGTTCTGTCGATCTTGATGATGATCTGCCGGAAGGCCACGCTGTGAAGTCACCGATGGTTGGTACCTTCTATCGCTCTCCTTCTCCGGGTGCTGATGCCTTTGTGCAGGTCGGCCAGACGGTCAAGGAAGGCGATACGCTGTGCATTATCGAAGCCATGAAGCTGCTGAATGAAATTGAGTCGGATGCTTCCGGCATAGTGAAGGCTATCCTGCTAGATAACGGTGAGCCGGTAGAATTCGGTGAACCGCTGTTCATCATCGGCTGATCGCGCCATGTTTGGGAAAATCCTGATCGCGAACCGGGGTGAGATTGCGCTCCGCATCCAGCGTGCTTGTCGTGAACTTGGCATCAAAACAGTGGTGGTTCACTCTGAAGCTGATCGCGAAGCCAAGTACGTAAAACTGGCTGATGAGTCGGTTTGTATCGGACCGGCCTCCTCCAAAGACAGTTACCTGAATGTCCCGGCAATTATCTCGGCTGCTGAAGTGACTGATTCTGAGGCAATTCATCCAGGCTACGGCTTTCTCTCCGAAAATGCCGACTTTGCTGAACGTGTTGAAACCTCAGGTTTCGTTTTTATCGGACCGCGCGCCGAAACCATACGCCTGATGGGTGACAAGGTTTCAGCCAAGGCGGCGATGAAGGTCGCTGGTGTACCTTGTGTTCCCGGCTCAGAAGGAGAATTGCCGGAAGACCCCAAGGAAATCATTCGCATTGGTCGGGCTGTCGGTTATCCGGTAATCATCAAGGCTGCAGGCGGTGGCGGCGGTCGCGGTATGCGCGTGGTGCATACCGAAGCAGCTTTGCTCAATGCAGTGCAGATGACTCGCCAGGAGGCAGGCAGCTTTTTCAATAATCCTGCGGTCTACATGGAAAAGTACCTGGAAAATCCACGTCACGTGGAAATTCAGGTTATGGCTGACGAATACAAGAACGCTATTTATCTTGGCGAGCGTGATTGCTCCATGCAGCGTCGTCACCAAAAGGTCATTGAAGAGGCACCGGCGCCGCATATTCCGGCACGCCTGATTAGTCGTATCGGTGAGCGTTGTGCCGATGCCTGCCGGAAGATTGGCTATCGCGGTGCGGGAACGTTTGAGTTCCTTTATGAAAACAATGAGTTCTATTTCATTGAAATGAATACGCGAGTTCAGGTTGAACACCCAGTCAGCGAAATGATCACTGGGGTTGATATTGTTCAAGAGCAGATTCGTGTCGCTGCCGGTGAAAAGCTGCGCTATCGCCAGAAGGATATCGTGTTCCGTGGTCATGCCATCGAATGCCGCATTAATGCTGAAGATCCCTTCACGTTCGTGCCATCTCCCGGCAAGATCAGTTTTTATCATCCGCCAGGTGGCCCGGGAATCCGTGTCGATTCGCATATCTATCAAGGCTATACCGTGCCGTCGCATTACGACTCCATGGTAGCCAAGGTGATTTCCTATGGTGATACCCGTGAACAGGCTATTCGGCGGATGCGTATTGCGCTATCTGAAATGAGTATCGAAGGTATCAAGACCAATATTCCTCTACACCAGGAGTTGATGCAGGATGCCCGCTTTGTTGAGGGTGGTACCAGCATTCACTATCTGGAACAAAAGCTCGCCGACAAGGGCGAAGTCAAAAAGTAGACGATGGGTTGGCAAAATGTCAGTTTCCTGACGGATGCATCTCATGCCGAGCCGTTCTGCGACGCGCTGATTGAGGCAGGGGCGCTCTCGGCCAGTATTGAGGACGCCGATGCCGGGACGCCGGATGAAAAGCCACAGTTCGGCGAACCGGGGTCGATCAATTCTCCCGGGTGGACACACTCGCGTGTGCTTGCCCTGTTCGAGCCGGACGCCGCTGTCGAGAGCATGATGGCAGTAGCCGCTGCCGCAGCGGGCTTGAGCGAGACGCCAGTTTTCTCGATAGAAGATATCGCCGAGCAAAATTGGGTTCAGTTGACTCAATCCCAGTTCGATCCGATTCGTGTCTCCGAACGCCTCTGGATAGTGCCATCCTGGCATGAATCGCCTGATCCGGCAGCAATCAATCTGATTCTTGATCCGGGGATGGCCTTCGGTACCGGGTCGCACCCGACGACCCGGCTTTGTCTGGAGTGGCTGGAGCGTACTGTTATCGCTGACTGTTCTATCCTTGATTACGGATGCGGTTCGGGTATTTTGGCGATCGCTGCCGCACGCTTGGGCGCTGGACGAGTTGCAGGGGTTGATATTGATCCGCAGGCAGTCGAAGCAGCCTATGCGAATGCTGAACGCAATGGTGTAACTGCTCTATTCGCTGACTCGGCACTACCGGTAGCTGGTGAGTACGATATCGTTGTAGCTAATATTCTTTCCAATCCGCTACGAGTCCTTGCTCCGGCAATCTGCGCCCATGTGCGCAGTGGTGGCCAGCTTGCGCTCTCCGGTATTCTGCGTGAACAGGCAGAAGAAATTATCGGAATTTACGCGGCATGGATGCCGTTGTCAGTAGCTGATATACGCGAGGACTGGGTGTGTCTGAGCGGCACCAAGCCCTGATGCGAACACGCTGCCCGGACTGTGGCACGGTTTTTCGTGTGACGGCCGAGCAGTTGCGAATCAAGCTGGGCAAGGTACGGTGTGGACAGTGTCAGTTTGTTTTCAACGCTTTTGACACCTTGATCGCCGACGAAGCTGCCTTTGAGCCAGTGCTTCAGGACGTTCCAGCGCAGGTTACGGAAGTTCTGCATGAACCAAGGGAAGAGGTTAGCCAGCCCTCTTTTATTGCCGAACCAGAACCAGAACCAGAACCAGAACCAGAACCAGAACCAGAACCAGAACCAGAACCAG
>CAXYZX010000062.1:0-14690 GCA_964293845.1 uncultured Dechloromonas sp. | reverse complement strand
GATGTGGCCACTCGTAATTCACGAAACCGCCACCCTGATCGGCCTTGTCGACCAATACCTTTAAAGCGGCACGCTCCACCGCGGGCATTTCATCAACGTGCATATTTTCCAGCGCCTTGTTGGCCGGGGAAATCAGCGAACGCTGGTGGCGGTCGAGCAGCGCTATATACCCGGTCTCGCCAAACTGCACCGAGCGCAAGCGGGCAATCGCCTCCCTTTGCTGCAACTGATCCCACTTGTACAGGTAATCACCGGTGCCGATCAGCCAGTCGTAGGGTGCAAAATGCCTGACATAGGCCAGCTTCTCCGACATCTCTTTCGGGTTATCGGGCGAATACCAGCGGTAACGGGAAAAACCCTCACCTACCGGTTTGCGCGCCGCATCAATCAGCCCGCGCATGATGAAATGGCCAGTGTCATCCTTGTTATCGAGAAGCGTCTTGCCCTCCATCTGCGGCGCTATCGGCAATAGAACAAACTGCCCATTCATGTCATCAATAAAATAGTAGCCACGCCCCTCGTAGAAACGTGTCTGGCGTAACGCCTCGATGATCAGCCGCTTGACCTCGGCAGCAGGACGGCGGGGCGATTCAGTGTCATAAATTGCCTGGGCAATCTGAAAAGCGGTATCAACTTGCTGCGCCAGACTTTGACGCAAGGCAAATTCGGTACGCGAACGGGTAAATTCGACAAATTGCAGTGAACGATCCATTTCCGCCGTCACCCGCGCCTCGACCTGCTCCGTGACCCCACGCTCGATACGCGCAAATGAAGCCTGGCGCT
Source organism: uncultured Dechloromonas sp. (assembly GCA_964293845.1). Classification (GTDB taxonomy): domain Bacteria; phylum Pseudomonadota; class Gammaproteobacteria; order Burkholderiales; family Rhodocyclaceae; genus Azonexus. The sequence continues at coordinate 13,907 of CAXYZX010000062.1, read as the reverse complement.
CGACCACGTTCTGCCAGGTAAAAAAACCGGCCAACGCCAAGGTCAGCAGCAGTACCAGCGCGATGGTGCCGATCAGGTGAATCCGCGGTACTGTTTTCTCATTCGCTGCAAGTTTCATGATCATCTCTTTAACCCTGCTCTACACCAGGATTTCGCCCGCCATTCTAGACCTTACCAAGGTAATAGACCCAACCCGACTGAAACACTATTGCGGTCCACGCCAAAAAACCGCCAATTTTCATTGGCTTAGCAAGCGCCTGTGGGATAATTACCACCCTTTCAGCAACACCGCAGCAGGCATGGCAAAAGATTCACTGATACAGTTCAAGGGCACCTCGCTCAAGATCATCCAGACCCAACTCCGCACCACAGACAGCGCCGCTCTACACAGCGCCTTGGCCGAACTCACCGGCAACAGCCCGGATTTTTTTGAGGGCGAACTGGCGGTACTCGATTTCAGCAATGCCGAAAATCTCCCGGAAACCGTCGACTGGATACAACTCCGCGAGCTCTTGCGTAGCTCCGGCCTGTCTGCCGTGGCAACCCGTGGACTGCCGGCCGCATTAGCCAGCACCGCTGCCGCTGCCGGCCTGCCGCAAATCGCTGCCGACGCACTGAGCCGGGCCGCTCGGGCGAAACCACCGGAGCCAGCGCCAGCAGCCGTTATCGAGCCGTTGGCGATACCCGCTGTTCCAGCACCTGAGCCAGCACCACGCACCATCATTCTCGACAAGCCCCTGCGCTCCGGTCAGCGCTTCTACGCACGCGGCAGCGATCTGATCGTCACTGCCATGATCAGTGCTGGCGCCGAAGTGATCGCCGACGGCAACATCCACGTGTATGCCCCGCTCCGTGGCCGGGCGCTGGCTGGTGCCAGTGGCGACAAGTCAGCCCGCATCTTCACCACCAGCATGGAAGCCGAACTGGTTTCGGTGGCCGGCATTTACCGCACTTTCGAGGCTGGCGTACCTGCCGAACTGGCCCGCCAGCCGGCGACCGTCAGCCTTGTCGAAGAAGGCAGCGAACTGCGCCTGAACGTCGCCCCTCTGGCGCTCAGATAAGCCTCTCAAAACACTTTCCCATAACTTACCCAAAGAGAAATCATCGTGACCAGAATCGTCGTCGTAACATCCGGCAAAGGCGGGGTCGGCAAGACCACCACCAGCGCCAGCTTCTCCACCGGCCTCGCCCAGCGCGGCTTCAAGACAGCCGTCATCGACTTCGACGTCGGCCTGCGCAACCTCGACCTGATCATGGGCTGCGAACGCCGTGTCGTTTATGACCTGATCAACGTCATCAACGGCGAAGCAACACTGACCCAGGCGCTGATCAAGGACAAACACTGCGACAACCTCTACGTGCTGCCCGCCTCGCAAACACGCGACAAGGATGCGCTGTCCGAAGAAGGCGTCGAGAAGGTAATCAAGGAACTCGAACACCAGGGTTTCGACTACATCATTTGCGATTCCCCAGCCGGCATTGAATCCGGTGCTGTCATGGCGCTGACCTTTGCCGACGAAGCAGTTGTCGTCACCAACCCGGAAGTCTCCTCGGTGCGCGACTCCGACCGCATTCTCGGCATTCTGCAAGCCAAGTCACGGCGCGCCATCGAAGGCCGCGAGCCGGTCAAGGAACACCTGCTCATCACGCGCTACAACCCGACCCGCGTCGAAGCTGGCGAAATGCTCTCCTACAAGGACATTCAGGAAATCCTGCGGGTGCCGATCATCGGCGTCATTCCGGAATCGGAGGATGTGCTGCAGGCCTCCAATCAAGGCGCGCCGGTCATTCACCAGAAAGAATCCGATGCATCCATGGCCTATCAGGACGTTATTGGCCGCTTCCTAGGTGAAGACAAGCCCTTGCGTTTCGTCGACTACGTCAAACCCGGCCTCCTGAAGCGCCTGTTCGGAGGCAAGTAAGATGTCGCTGCTTTCCATGCTCTTCGGCAACAAGCCGAAAACCGCCCATCTGGCCAAGGAGCGGCTGCAACTGATCATCGCCCACGAACGCGATGGCGGCGGCAGCAGCGCCAACTTTCTGCCCGACCTGCAGCGTGAACTGATCGCCGTCATCTCCAAGTACGTCAAGGTGAATACGGACGACATCCGCGTGTCGCTGGAAAAGCAGGGGAATTACGAAGTTCTGGAAGTCAATATCGTGCTGCCGGAAAAAGGCTGACCTGAACAGTCCGCTACCTGGCTGAAGCATTCCAGAGCCATTCTGGACTCTCCAGCCAGATTGATCTTTTCGTTTTCAATGATCCTGATTTAGGCAAATCAGGCAGAAATTTGAAGGATTATGATGAAACAGAAAAGATGGCCTGGCTCCCTCCTTCAAGCCACTCTGCTGACCTTGCTGGCCGGCACTTCACTACCCGTACAGGCCAATGAATGTACGGCGATTTCCGACAACATGAAGCGCCTGGCTTGTTTTGACAGTCTGTTTCCAGGCCAGCCCCCCATCGCCTCAGAAAAGCCCACAACAGGCGAAGCAAGCCAAGCAAACATCGCCAATGAGGCACCTCTCAAGCTACCGACTGAGACCACATCACGGATGTCCGACGAGTGGGATCTTGATTCGAACACCTCGCGCAAATCATTTGAATTGCGCACCTACAAGCCAACCTACCTGTTGCTCGGCACCTATACCGATCACATCAATCTGCAACCAACTTCAAGCAACAAAGCCAATTCAGTAAATAACCCTATCGATCTGAAGGCAGGCGAAGCGCAGTTTCAGCTAAGTTTCAAAACCCGTGCCCTGCACAATATATTTGGCGATAACGGCAGCTTGTGGCTCGGCTACACCCAGAGTTCACGCTGGCAGATCTATAACGGCGATCTCTCTCGTCCATTCCGTGAAACCAACTATGAACCGGAAGCAATGCTGGTATTCCGCACCCCGCTTGAACTGGGTGGATTGAACCTGCGCATGTCGGGCATTGGCCTCAATCACCAGTCGAATGGTCGCTCCAACCCGCTATCAAGAAGCTGGAACCGCGTGATTGCCCATTTCGGGTTCGAGTACAAGGATTTCAGCATGCAGGTGCGTCCCTGGTGGCGTCTTGCGGAGAGCGACACGGAGGACAACAATCCGGGGATTGAAAACTATATTGGCAGGGGTGAGCTTATCCTCTCCCAGCACCTTGGCGAGCATGTCATCGCGCTGCAAGGCCGTCACTCGCTACGCTCCGGCGATGAATCGCGCGGTTCAATAAAACTTAGCTGGTCGATTCCGATCAATGGCAACCTGAAGGGCTACCTCACCGCTTTCTCCGGCTATGGCGAAAGCCTTATCGACTACAACCACCGGCAAACCATGATCGGTGCCGGTGTCTCGCTAGTCGATTGGTAATTAGCGGCAATATCGAAAAGCCAAAGCAACTCAAGGGAGTGGGACATCCGCCCTACGATCCAGCAGACCTGCCAAAACTCTACCTGGACCAGCTTCGTTTCTCACGCAAGCTGAGAGAGAAAGACATCGCAACATTGAAATCCTCTGGCTTCTAACTGGTCTGCCAAACAGCGGCGCTGGATGCAGATATTGTCCACTTCCTGGCTGAACTGGCGATTGCTTGCGGTGCTGTCTCCCTTCCGTTTGTTTCATCTCAAAAAGGAAACATCCCGCTGACGCGAGGTTCTTTCAGCCCCTGCCCTCAAGGCAACTCAAGGCCGTAGCGGCATACGCCCCGGCCAGCGGCATCACGTGATCGGCGTAGAAACGGGCCGACACGCATTTGTCCCGCAGGAATTCCGTAGCAGCATGGCCTTCGTCAAGTCGCTGGCGGGCGATCAGCGCGGCACGCCCCATCATCCAGCCGTTGCTGACGCTCACCGCCAGATTCAGGATGGGCACGGCGGCGGTCAAGGCGCCTTCCGGCTGAGTCTTTGCACTCGCCAGCACGCAGCGCGTCACTTCCCGCCATTGTGCCAATCCTTCCTGCAACGATTTGCCGATTGCATTCAGCGAAGCGTCGTCATGGCTGCGCAAGGCAGATACCGTCCGCTCGATTTCGGCAAACAGACGTTGTGCCGTCGCGCCGCGGTCGCGCAGCAGCTTGCGGAATATCAGGTCGTTCGCCTGGATGCCGGTCGTGCCTTCGTAGATCGTCGTGATCCGCGCATCGCGCCAGAACTGGGCGGCGCCGGTTTCTTCGATGAAACCCATGCCACCATGAATCTGGATGCCCAGCGAGGCAACATCAATGCCCATCTCGGTCCCGCCACCCTTGACCAGTGGAATGAGAAATTCGGCCAGGAAGAGCTGCTGCTGGCGCACATCTTCGTCGTTCTCCGCATGCGATCGATCGAGCAGCCCAGCCGTATAGTAGGCCAGCGCACGCGCCGCCTCGACCCGACTCTTCATCAGCATCAGCATGCGTTTGACGTCGGGATGATGATCGATGGTAACCAGCGCCTCGCCGGTCACGGCATCGCGCCCCTGCTTGCGTTCGGCAGCGTAGGCCAGGGCATGCTGGTAGGCCCGCTCGCCCAACGCCACGCCCTGCAGACCCACACCATGACGCGCCTCGTTCATCATCACGAACATGTACTCCAGGCCGCGATTCGTTTGGCCGAGCAGATAGCCGACCGCCCCGCCCTGCTCGCCGAAGGCCATGACGCAGGTCGGACTGCCGTGGATGCCCAGCTTGTGCTCGATCGAGGCACAGGCCACGTCATTGCGCGCCCCCAGCGAACCGTCGGCATTGACCATGAACTTCGGCACCAGGAACAGCGAAATCCCCTTCACCCCGGGCGGCGCGTCGGGCAGGCGGGCGAGGACGAGATGCACGATGTTGTCGACCATGTCGTGCTCGCCGTAGCTGATGAAAATCTTCTGGCCGAAAATGCGATAAGTGCCATCTGTCTGCGGCTCGGCCCGACTGCGCAACAATGCCAGGTCGGAGCCGGCCTGCGGCTCGGTCAGGTTCATCGTCCCGGTCCATTCGCCGCTGATCATTTTGGCCAGATAGGTCTCGATCAGCTCGCCGCTGGCGCAGGTCATCAAGGCTTCGATGGCGCCGGTGGTCAGCAGCGGACAGACCGAGAAAGCCAGATTGGCCGAACAGACCATTTCCTTGACGGCCACTGCCAAAACGTTCGGCAAGCCCTGCCCGCCAAAAGCCGGCGAACAGGCAATGCCATTCCAGCCGCCTGCGCAATACAGGCGATAGGCTTCCTTCCAGCCGGGCGGCGTGGTCACCGCACCGTCCTGCCAGCGGCAGCCTTCACGGTCGCCGATGGCATTCAGCGGGGCCAGCACTTCACCGGTGAATTTGGCCGCTTCTTCGAGGATGGCGTCGGCCATGTCGGGCGTCGCCTCCTCGAAACCGGGCAGGCGGGCGATGCCGGGCAAATCGGCCAGCTCGTCCATGACGAAACGCATGTCTTGAATCGGGGCGCGATAGTCGCTCATGATCGCTCCCTCACAGCCGTTCGAAAATACCGGCGGCACCCATGCCGGTGCCGATGCACATGCTGACCATGCCGTACTTGCCGCCGGTACGCTGCAGGCCATGCACCAGCGTGGCGGTTCGGATGGCACCGGTCGCCCCGAGCGGATGGCCGAGGGCGATGGCGCCGCCGAGCGGGTTGATCTTGCTCGGGTCGAGCGACACATCCTTCAACACGGCCAGCGCCTGCGCGGCGAAAGCTTCGTTGAGCTCGATCCAGTCCAGCTGATGCTCGGCAATGCCGGCCAGCTTGAGCGCCTTGGGAATCGCCGCGACCGGGCCGATGCCCATGATTTCGGGCGGCACACCGGCGACGGCAAAGCTGCAGAAGCGCGCCAGCGGCACCAGGTTGAACTGCTTGAGTATCTTTTCCGAGACCAGCAGCACCGCTGCCGCACCGTCCGACATCTGCGAGGCGTTGCCGGGCGTTACCGAGCCCTTGGCGTGGAAAACCGGCTTCAGCTTGGCCAGGCTCTGCACCGTCACGTCGGCACGCGCCCCTTCGTCATGCTCGGCCAGGCGCTGGCGATGTTTGACCTCGCCGGTCTTCAGGTCGGGCAGATACTCGTCGACCAGATACGGCGTGATCTCGGCCTTGAAATGGCCGGCATCGATCGCTGCACAAGCCTTCTGATGGGACGCGTAGGCGAAGGCATCCTGTTCCTCGCGGCTGATGTGCCATTGCTCCGCCACCTTCTCGGCGGTCAGACCCATGCCGAAGGCGATGGCCCGCTGCTCGTCGTGGGCGAACACAGCCGGATTGACCACCACCTTGTTGCCCATCATGTTGGTCATCACCGTCATCGACTCGGTGCCGGCCGCGATCATCACGTCGGCCTGGCCGAGGCGGATCTGGTTGGCCGCATCGGCCACCGCCTGCGAACCGGAAGAACAGAAGCGGTTGATGGTAATGCCCGGCACATTGTTCGGCAGCCCGGCCAGCAAGACGCCGATGCGGGCGACGTTCATGCCCTGCTCGGCTTCCGGCATGGCGCAACCGACGATCACGTCGCCGATCAGCGCCGGGTCCAGCCCCGGGGCCTGCGCCATGACGCTCTTGAGGACGTGGGCCAGCAGGTCATCCGGCCGCACGTTGCGATACATGCCCTTGCGCTTGGCGACCGGGGTGCGGGTCACGGCGACGATATAGGCGTCCTGAATCTGTTTGTTCATTGTCTGTCTCCGCCGTCTCAGTTACGCAGGGGTTTGCCGGTGTCCAGCATGTGCTTGATGCGCGCCTGGGTTTCCGGGGTTTTAAGGAGTTCGAGGAATTGCTGGCGTTCAACGGCCAGCAGCCAGGCTTCGTCGACCAGGCTGCCGTATGCCACTTCGCCACCGCACAGGGCAACGGCCACGGCACGCGAAACACGGTAATCGTGGGCCGAAATCATGCCGCCTTCGCGCATGTTGAGTAGGGTCATTTCCATGCTCGCGATGCCGGTGCGACCGGCGACCGCTACGCCACGGGTGGGCACTGGCGGCACATAGCCGGCATCAGCCAGCAAACGAGCCTCCTTGAGTGCAACGAAAAGCAGTTCGCGTGCATTGAACAGGGTCGTGTCGCCGGTCTTGGCGAAGCCGAGATCAATCGCTTCATGGGCGCTCTTGCTGGTTTTGCCCATCGCCACGGTCATGAAGGTTGGCGACAGGTTGCCGAGGACTTCACTGGACGTCCCGGACTGTGCCGCCCAACGAGCCGCGCGCAACGCCAGCTCCTTGCAGCCGCCGCCGGCCGGGATCAGCCCGACCCCAACTTCGACCAAGCCGAGGTAGCTTTCCAGCGCCAGTACGCGCTTGGCAGCGTGCATGGCGAATTCGCAGCCACCGCCCAATGCCATACCCTGCACGGCAGCCACCACCGGCAATTGCGCATACTTGATTGCCATCGTTGCTTGCTGGAATCTGGTAACCGTCTGTTCGAGGCGATCGAAATCACCGGCTACGCAGGCATCGCTGATCTGCTTGAGATTGGCGCCGACGGCAAAGGGCGCGTCGTGCCAGATGACCAGCCCATCCAGACTTGTGGCTGCCTGTTTCAGCGCAACCAGCACGCCGTCGAGCACTTCGTCACCGATGGCGTGCATCTTGGATTTGAAGGAAATGATGCCGATGCCGGCATCGACCACCGGCAGCGTCCACAAACGGACACCGTCATTTTCGAACAGGGTTTGGCCGCTACTTTCCGGCTGGGCCAGGGTTTCACCCAGCAACAATTCAGGGAAGAGCTGACGGCCATAGACCGGCAGCGTCGAGCGCGGCACATTGCTCTGGCGGCTGGCCGACCACGATCCAGCAGGGCCATGCACACCACTGCGCCCCTTGGTCATCACCCAGGCAGGCAGCGGCACGCTGCTCATGGCCTTGCCGGCGGCGATGTCGGCAGCAATCGCCTGTGCCGTTTCGGCCCAGCCGGCGGCCTGCCATAGTTCAAACGGCCCCTGCGCCCAGCCGAAGCCCCAGCGCAGCGCGAAATCGACATCGCGCGCGTTGTCGGCAACGTTTTCGAGTTGCACGGCGCAATAGTGGAACAAGTCGCGGAAGATGGACCACAGGAATTGCGCCTGCGGATGGTGCGAGGTGCGCAGAGCGCTCAGGCGGGCCGCCGGGTCGCTCATCTTGAGCATGGCATCAACTTCCGGCGCCAGGCTGTCGTCGCTGTCGCGGTAATCGCCGCTGGCCGGATCGAAGACCTGAATGGCCTTGCCCTGTTTGCGGAAAATGCCACCCTTGGTTTTCTGGCCGAGCGCCCCCTTGGCGATCAGGCCATCAAGCCAGGCGGGGACGTTGAAATAGGCGTGCCAGGGATCGCTGGGCAGGGTATCGCGCATGGTCTTGACGACATGGGCCAAGGTGTCGAGGCCGACGACATCGCCGGTGCGATAGGTGGCGCTCTTCGGGCGGCCGATCTTCGGGCCGGTCAGGCCGTCGACCGTATCCGCACCCAGGCCGAAGGCGCTCGCGTGGTGCATCACGGCCAACAACGAGAAGATGCCGAGACGATTGGCGATGAAATTTGGCGTATCGAAAGCCCGCACAACACCCTTGCCGAGGCGCGAGGTCAGCCAGGTTTCGAGACCATCAAGCGTGGCCGGATCAGTGCCGCGAGTGGCGATGATTTCGACCAGCGGCATGTAGCGCGGCGGGTTGAAGAAGTGGATGCCGCAGAAATTCGGGCGCAGCGCCTCGGGCAAGCCTTCGGCCAGCGCATTGATCGACAGCCCGGAGGTGTTGGAGGCAATTGTTACGGTCGACGCCAAAAACGGGGTAATTTTTTGATACAGATCGTTCTTCCAGTCCATCCGCTCGGCGATGGCTTCGATGATCAGGTCACAGCCGGAGAGCAGTTCCAGATGTTCCTCGTAGTTGGCGGCGTCGATGTATTGCAGCTTGTCGCGCGTCACCAGCGGCGACGGTTGCAGACGCTTGAGGCCGTCGAGCGCCTTCTTGACGATGCCGTTCTTGTCGCCTTCCTTCGCCGGCAGGTCGAACAGCACCACCGGCACGTTGGCGTTGGCGAGGTGGGCGGCGATCTGCGCGCCCATGACGCCAGCACCGAGAACGGCCGCTTTATTGACCACTAGTTTCATTGCTGATTCTCCTGAATCGCGTTATCAGGCCAGTTGCTCGCGCATGGCCTTCTTGTTGAGCTTGCCGACGCTGGTCCGGGCCAGGCTGTCGACAAAACGAACCTGCTCGGGCACGGCAAATTTGGAAATATGGCCTTCCTCGGCAAAGCGCAGGACGTGCTGCTTGATGTCGTCGACCGTCGCCGTGTGCTCCGCACGCAGGACGATCATGGCCAGCGGCCGCTCACCCCACTTGTCGTCCTTGACGCCGATGACGGCGACTTCGTTGACCGCCGGGTGCTGCGAAATGACGCTTTCCAGTTCGAGCGAGGACACCCATTCGCCACCGGTCTTGATGACGTCCTTCAGGCGGTCGGTCACCGTCAGCATGCCGCGCGGATCGATTGTGCCGATGTCGCCGGTGTGCAGGTAGCTGCCGGCCCACAGATCTTCCGAGGCCTCCGGGTTGTGCAGGTAACCCTGGGTCAGCCACGGAGCGCGGACGACGATTTCGCCGGTTGCCTTGCCATCGCGCTCGACATCGAGCATCTCGGCGTCGACCGTATGCAGGTCGACCAGCGGCAGCGTATAGCCGGTCTTGATCCGCTCGGCCGCCTGCGCATCGGCATCCGGCAGATCCTCGCGAACATGGGCGATGGTCAGCAAGGGGCAGGTTTCCGACATGCCGTAGCCGGTGAAGACATCCATCCCCCGCGCCAGCGCAGCGGCGGCCAGGCCCTTGGGAAAGGCAGCGCCGCCGATGATCATCTTGCAGTGCGACAGATCGACCGCTTCTCCCGCTTTACTGTTCAACAGCATGTGCAGAATGGTTGGCACGCAATGCGAGAAGGTGACGCCTTCATTGGCGATGAACTGGAGCAGGGTGTCGGGCGCATAACGGCCGGGATAAACCTGCTTGAGGCCGAGCATGGTCGCGACATAGGGGAGGCCCCAGGCATGGACGTGGAACATCGGCGTAATCGGCATATACACATCGTCGCGGTGCAGCCGGCCCTGGCTGGGTGCCGAACCGAGCATGCCGGTCGTTGCCAGCGTGTGCAGCACGAGTTGGCGATGGCTGAAATAGACGCCCTTGGGCAGACCGGTGGTGCCGGTGGTGTAAAAGGTCGTGGCGCGGGTGTTTTCGTCGAAATCGGGGAAGTTGTAGCTGGCCGGCGCGGCGGCCAGTAGCGCCTCGTACTCGCCGGCGTAGGGCACCTTGAAACTGCTCATCGTCGCGCCATCGTCGCTGATCAGGATGAACTTTTTCACGGTCTCAAGCTGATCTTTGATGATCGCCAAAATCGGGATGAATTCGACGTTGACCGCAACAATGTCAGCCTTGGCGTGATTCAGCGTATAGAGAATCTGTTCCGGCGACAGGCGCACGTTAACGGTCTGCAGTACGGCACCCATCATCGGCACGGCGAAGAAGGCTTCGAGGTAGCGATGGCTATCCCAGTCCATCACCGCCACCGTGTCACCTGGTGCAATACCCAGTCCGGACAAGGCATTGGCCAGGCGTCCAATCCGTTCAAAGAACTGGCGATAGGTATAACGACTGTGGTCGCGGTAAACGATTTCCTGATCGCCGGCTGTCGCCTTGGCCGAATGCAGCAGTTGCTTGATCAGCAGCGGATAGGTGTAGGCCGATGGGGTCGTTGCGATAGGTTCGAACGGCATGCTTGTCTCCTTATTGTTTGTTTAGAACAAGGAGGTTAGCTGCTTTAAGTCTTCCGGAAAGCCGGATATTTCTGCAAACGCTGTAGGAATATTCCTATATTGACCGACTGCCGATTGCGCAACGATATTCGCCTGGTCGCGCGCCGGTCCACTTTTTGAACGCCCGGTGAAAGGCGCTGGGTTCGGCGAAACCGAGCGCATCGGCGATTTCCGTAATACCCAAATGCGTATCGCTGAGCAGCGTGATCGCCAGATCGCGGCGCAGATCGTCCAGAATTGAACGGTAGGACTGCCCTTCATCGTCCAGCCGGCGGCGCAAGGTCGCCGCCGAGGCATGAAACTGCTGGGCCAGCGTTGCAAAATCGGGCCAGGCGGAAGGCGGCATTTCACGCAAGCGGCGGCGAATCTTGGCCGACAGGCTGGTGCTGTTCTTGTACTTGACCAGGAAATTGGCCGGCGCGCTGCGCAGGAATTCCTTCATAGTCCGCTCGTTCTGTATATTCGGCATGGCCAGATATTCAGCGGGAAATGAAATACCCGAATGCGGCTGAGCGAAGCCGAGCTCCTGCGCAAACAGAATCCGCCACTCTCCGCTGAAGGTCGGTTCCGGGCAACGAAAATCCGCCTTCAGCAAGGGAATCCGGCGCCCGACCAGCCAGCAGGCCAGTCCGTGCAACATCAGCAAATAAGTGCCGTAGGCAAAGGCGCGCTTGGGTTCAGCCGCAGCATTTCTGTCCTTGAGGACGATGTGCGCAACGCCAGCCGTGCATTGTAATTCGCCAACCATATCGTCGAGCACCAGGCCGAGAAAGCGCAAGGCACGCCGCAGCGCTCGCTCAAGTGTGTCGCTGTGAATCAGTGCGTGGCAGAGCAGGGTAAAACTGCCAGCCTTCATCCGGTGGCTGTCCATGCCGAAAAACTCGTCGTCAAGCGTCTGGGCAATGCCATGCCAGAGCTGGCCGTAGTGTGTCGACGATACCCGCGCTTGCGGCGAACTCAACAACTCCGGCGAGATACCCGCCTGACGCAGCAGGCCGTCGGCGTCAAGACCGCGTTCGCGGATGCAGACCAGCGCTTCCTCGACGAAGCTGATCGATATGGTGCCTTTTTCGATTGTCTTTGCGTCCATATCCAGAGTTAGGGCCGAGCAGTTGTAAATTTTAGCATTCATGTTGAGCGATTCCGGCATCGGAACGGTGCGTCAGACTCAGCATAATTGGTGCTGAAATAAATCCGCCAATACCGGGCAAATCGCCCGATTGACCATACAAGGAGAGACAAAATGCAGATCAAGGATAATGTTTTCATCGTTACCGGCGGCGCTTCCGGCCTCGGTGCAGCCACTGCCAAAATGATCGTCGAGCGTGGCGGCAAGGTGGTGCTGGTTGACGTCAACCCGGAAGCCGGCGCCAAGGTCGAAGCCGAACTCGGCGCCAATGCCCGTTTCGTGCAGACCGACGTGACCAGCGATGAAAGCGCCCGCAACGCATATGCCGTTGCCCAGTCCATGGGCCAGCTACGCGGTCTGGTCAACTGCGCCGGCGTTGCGCCGGCCGAAAAAGTGGTCGGCAAGGAAGGCGCGCACAAGCTCGACTCCTTCACGCGCACCATCACCATCAACCTGATCGGCAGCTTCAACATGATCCGCCTCGCTGCCGAAATCATGAGCGCCAGCGCCCCGGACGAAACCGGCGAGCGCGGCGTCATCGTCAGCACCGCTTCCGTTGCTGCTTTCGACGGCCAGCTCGGCCAGGCCGGCTACGCCGCTTCCAAGGGGGGCGTTGTCGCGATGACCCTGCCGATTGCCCGCGAACTGGCGCGCGCCGGCATCCGCGTCATGACCATCGCCCCGGGCATCATGGAAACGCCGATGCTGATGGGCATGCCGCCCGAAGTCCAGGACGCCCTCGGCAAGATGGTTCCCTTCCCGTCGCGCATGGGCAAGCCGTCCGAATACGCCGCTCTCGTTGAACACATTTTCAGCAACCAGTACCTGAATGGTGAGGTCATCCGCATGGATGGCGCGATCCGCATGGCCGCCAAGTAATTCACAAGGAGTATCGACATGTCTAAAGATTCTGTTGTTATCGTTTCCGCTACCCGTACACCGATTGGTGGCCTGCTGGGTGATTTTTCCGGATTGGCTGCCTGGGAGCTGGGCGCCGTAGCCATTCGCGCCGCCGTCGAACGTGCTGGCGTACCCAGTGATGCGATTGATGAAGTGCTGCTCGGTTGCTGCCTGATGGCCGGCCAGGGCCAGGCGCCGGCGCGCCAGGCGGTATTGAAGGCCGGCCTGCCACAATCGGCCGGTGCTGTTACGATGAGCAAAATGTGCGGCTCCGGTATGCGGGCGGCCATGTTCGGCCACGACATGCTGCTGGCCGGCAGTGCCGATGTCGTCGTCGCCGGCGGCATGGAAAGCATGACCAATGCGCCGCACCTGATGTTTGCCCGCAAAGGCGTGAAGTACGGTGCCGCCCAAATGTTTGACCACATGGCGATGGATGGCCTCGAAGATGCCTACGAACGCGGCAAGGCGATGGGTGTTTTTGCCGAATCATGCGTCGAAAAATTTGGCTTTACCCGTGAAGCACAGGACGATTTCGCCATCGCCTCGACCAACCGTGCCAAGACGGCCAACGAAGATGGCAGTTTTGACTGGGAAATCGCCCCGGTTACCTTGCCGGGCAAGAATGGCGACACGGTCATCAAGTTCGATGAACAGCCGTTCAAGGCCAAGCTCGACAAGATTCGTGGCCTGAAGCCCGCTTTCAAGAAAGACGGCACGATCACCGCCGCCAACGCCAGCAGCATCTCTGATGGCGCGGCAGCCCTGGTGCTGATGCGTGAGTCAACCGCACGCACGCATGGCCTGACGCCGATTGCCCGTATCGCCAGCCACGCAGTCTTCGCGCAGGCGCCGGACTGGTTCAGTACGGCGCCTGCCGGTTCGATCAACAAGGCTTTGGCTCGTGCCGGCTGGCAGGTAGCCGATGTCGACCTGTGGGAAGTCAATGAAGCTTTTGCTGCGGTCACCATGGCTGCGATGAGCGAGTTCAACCTGCCGCACGAGATTGTCAACATCCACGGCGGCGCCTGCGCCCTTGGTCACCCTATCGGCGCCTCCGGTGCCCGCATCATCGTCACTTTGCTGGGCGCTCTGAAAAAGCGTGGTCTCAAGCGCGGCATGGCCTCGCTGTGTA
>CAXYZX010000061.1:0-14714 GCA_964293845.1 uncultured Dechloromonas sp. | reverse complement strand
CTCTCGCTGACCGTGGTGCCGGTGCTCGCCTCCTACCTGATCAAGCGCGGCGTACATCACGAACCCTGGCTGGTCAAAAAACTCGCGGCGGCCTACACGCGCGTGCTGAGTTCGGCCCTGAACCATAGCCGGCGCTACATTGTCGGCGCACTGATCGCCCTGGCCGCCGCGACGGGCGCTTTCATGCTGCTCGGCAAAAGCTTCATGCCGACGATGGATGAGGGCGACCTGATCATGCAACTCGAAAAACTGCCCTCGATCAGCTTAGATCAAACCATCGCCATCGACAGCCGGGTACAGCAGGCGATTCTGGCCCAAGTGCCGGAGGTCAAGGCCATCGTCGCTCGCGCCGGCTCCGACGAACTCGGCCTCGACCCGATGGGCCTCAACCAGACCGACACCTTCATGGTCCTCCAGCCCCGCGCCACCTGGCGCAACCCTGACCCGGCCTGGCTCGCCGACCAGTTGCGCGCGGTGATGGCCGATTTCCCTGGCATTGGCTTTTCTTTCACCCAGCCAATCGACATGCGCGTTTCGGAAATGCTGACCGGCGTACGCGGCGATCTGGCGATCAAGGTTTTCGGCCCGGATCTCGCCACGCTCAACAAGCTTGCGGGCGACATCGAAAACACGGTAAAAAAAGTGCAAGGCGCCGAAGACACCTTCACCCTCAAAAACGATGGCGTGCAGTACCTTAAAGTGGTGGTCGACCGCCTCGCTGCCGGTCGTTTCGGCCTCAACGTCGACGCCATCCAGAACGACCTCAAGGCCCTGCTTGAAGGGCGCACGGTGGGCACCGTCATTGAGCAGGGACGACGTACCCCCATCGTCCTGCGTGGCCCGAACAGCCTGCGCGACTCCCCGGCCGATTTCGCCGCCTTGCGCCTTAGTCTGCCGGATGGCGGCAGCGTGCCGCTGGCCAGCATCGCCAAAATCGAACGAGTCGATGGCCCGGTCAAGGTCGACCGCGAGAATGCCCAGCGTTACGTGGTGGTGCAGTCCAACGTCCGTGACCGCGATCTGGTCGGCTTTGTTGAAGATGCCAAAGCCAGCGTCGCCCGCGATGTCAAACTGCCACCCGGCTACCGTCTGGCCTGGGGCGGCCAGTTCGAGAACCAGCAACGCGCGGCGGCACGCCTGATGATCGTCGTCCCGGTGGCGCTGCTGCTGATCTTCTTCCTGCTTTTCTCAACCTTCGGCTCGGTACGTCAGGCCTTGCTGGTTCTCTCCAACATCCCGTTTGCGATGATCGGCGGCATCTTCGGCCTGCTGCTGGCCGGTGAATACCTGTCAGTGCCGGCCTCGGTCGGCTTCATCGCGCTACTCGGTATTGCGGTGTTGAACGGTGTGGTGATGGTGACTTACTTCAACCAGTTGCTGGCACGTGGCCTGCCGGTTGCCGAAGTCGTCGTCGAAGGCGCCAAACGCCGCCTGCGGCCCGTGCTGATGACCGCCAGCATTGCCGCCTTCGGCCTGCTGCCGATGCTCTTCGCCAGCGGTCCCGGCTCGGAAGTGCAACGCCCGCTGGCCATCGTGGTTATCGGTGGTTTATTGACGTCGACCGCACTCACGCTGGTTTTGCTCCCCATCCTCTTCCGCCGCTTTGGCGTCAAACGCACCGCCAATTTTTCGGAGGGAAATCATGGCTGATGTCCTGCTTTCACTAACCTTGCCCAACGACGTTGCCCAACACGTTGAAGACCTCCTGCTCTCGCGGCCCGATCTCGTGCGCGGTTTTACCGCTAGTCAGGCCGAAGGCCACGGCAGTGTCATCAAGCTGGTCGAACCCGGCGAACTGGTCAGCGGCCATTCACCGCGCACCCAGATCCGCACCGTCGGCCCCGAAGAACAAATGCGTGCTGTCTTGGCTTTGATCAAGGCCAGTTTGCCACACGCCAATATTTTCTATTGGCTGGTCCCGGTCATTGAAATGGGGCGCCTGTGAAATATCTCGTTCTAATCCTGCTCGCCGGCATAGGCGGCACCGGCTTTGCTGCCGAAGTGACGCCAAATGCCACCCCCAACCTGCCGCCCGCCGAGATCGTCATCCGCGTATTGCGCGCCAACCCCGCGGTGCAAGCAGCCGGCAGCCAGTTACAGGCCGAAGAAGCCAACCGTAGCCGACTGGAAGCCGGGCAATATGAATGGAACGTTCGCCTCGGCAGCCAGCAGCGCAAAACCTACCCGAACAACAACCCGAATGAACGCTTCAGCGAATGGAACGCTGCGCTCGAACGCCCGCTGCGCTTGCCTGGCAAGGCGGCGCTCGATGCCGAACTCGGCGCTGCCGGCGTCGCCCTGGCCCAAACCGCACAGGGTGATGCGCTGCATGAAACCAGCCGCAACCTGCTCAAATCCTGGTTCGTCTGGCTCAAGGAAGGTGCCACGGCAACACAATGGGCCGCACAACTGACCCTGCTCGACCAGCAGACAAAATCGGTCAAGCGCCGCCAGCAACTCGGCGATGCCGCACGGCTGGAAAGCATACTGAGCGAAGCCGCTTTCGCCCAAGCCGATGCCCAACTGGCCCAGGCCAAAGTTCGCGAACGTAGCGCCGCCGAGGATTTGCGCCGCCGTTTCCCCGGCCTGCCGCTCGACAAACCCGAACAGATTGCCGAACCAACCGCCATCACCGGCAGTGCCCAGGAATGGCTCGATGCCATTCTCAAGGAAAGCCATGAACTGGGCATCGCGCGCAACGAAACGCAAAAAGCCCAGGCGCAAGCCGGGCGCAGCAACCGCGACCGCGTGCCCGACCCAACCCTGGGCGTCCATGTCTCCAGCGAACGCGGTGGCGAGGATCACATCCTCGGCGCTTACATCAGCATTCCGCTACCCGGTGGCGCCCGCCGCTCAGCCAGCGATGCCGCTTACGCCCAAGCCAACGCCGCCAGCTACCGCGAAGCCGGTGCGCTGCAAAAAATTACCGCCGAATCTGCCGCCCTCTACCACTCGGCCAATGCCGCCCTGGCCACCTGGCAAGCCAGCCGCAACGCCGCCGAAAGCCTGACCCGTGCCGCCGAGATGACCGCCCGTGCCTACCAGTTGGGCGAAGGCAGCCTCAATGAACTGCTCGCCGCCCGTCGCCTGGCCAACGAAGCACAACTCGCCGCCCGCCTGTTGCAGCTGGAAGCGCTTGAACTGCGCTACCGCCTGCTGCTTGATGCGCACCTGCTATGGGATTTTGACTGAGAGAATTCGCTCAAGCAGGCTGAACAACGCATCCGCCCGGATCGGCTTGGAAAGGTAATCATCCATTCCTGCCTCCAGGCAACGTTCGCGATCACCCTGCATGGCATTGGCCGTCATCGCGACAATCGGTGTGCGCGGCAATTTCTGATCGGATTCCAGCTGACGAATTGCCATGGTTGCTTCCAGGCCATCCATCTCCGGCATTTGCATATCCATCAAAATGGCAGCAAAACGCTCGTCGGAAAACTTTGCCATGGCCTCTCGGCCGTCTGCTGCCAACGTGACTCGATAACCCCGCTTGGTCAGGATTGCCATGGCCAATTTCTGGTTAATCGGATGGTCTTCTGCCACCAGAATGCTGGGCCCATCCGCTGCAACCGGCGCTGGCGTAAGGACCTTTTCGGATTGGCCGGTTGCATCAGAAGTCTCTGCAATTTCCGCCGGCACTGCCTTGGCAAGCGCAATCGTGAAATAGAAACGGCTACCTCGCCCGGGTTCGCTCTCAACCCACATTGATCCTTTCATCAACTCAACGAGGTGACGGGTAATGCTTAAACCCAGCCCGGTTCCGCCGAAACGACGTGTTATCGAGCCATCTTCCTGTGCGAAGGCATCAAAAATCTGTCCCAAATTCTCCGGTTCGATACCGATCCCGGTATCCCGCACGGTGAATTTAAGTTTTCCTCTGTCAGAATTCGGCGCAATTTCACAGCGCACAACAACCTCGCCTGATTCGGTAAATTTGAGTCCATTGCCAATCAAGTTGAGCAGTATCTGGCGCAAACGCAAAGGATCACCGATCAGGTGTGCGGGAACGTTTGAATCAATTTCATAGGCCAAGCGCAACCCTTTTTCCCGTGCACGCAAGGATAGCGACTGAACAATTTCCTCAAGAGTCTGATGCAAGTTGAAAAGAATGGCCTCGATGGAAAGCTTGCCAGCCTCAATCTTTGAAAAATCAAGAATGTCATTAATGATGCTCAGCAGGGCTTCCGCCGAATTTTTGACGATGCCGACAAACTCTTGCTGCTCACTGGAAAGCTCAGTCTCCAACACCAGTTCCGTCATGCCGATGATGCCGTTCATCGGGGTGCGAATTTCGTGGCTCATATTGGCCAGAAACTCACTCTTGGACTTGTTGGCTGACTCTGCAACCTCCTTGGCGAGTTGCAATTGACGCCGCCCGGCCTCTCGTTCCTGCACCAGTTCGACGATGGACTGTGAAAGCAGGGCAATGTCATCGCTGCCTTCTCTCCCAGCCGGCTGATCCGTTGGCACAAGCCCCGCCAGCAAACTACGCAGCGAAGCCAAGGCCTGTTCGCGACGGAACAATTCCTGCCGCAGGCTCCCCGCCGTGCGATTCAGCACTTCAAAGGTAGGACGAAACTCTTCGGGCACATCAGCAAGCAGTGTTTCGCCAGCCAGCTCGGCGTCGTTCTGGAAATCAGCCTCAAATGTCCGTACCCGTTCCAATGAACCCAACCAACGACGTAACGGAAACCAGATAAGCAGTAATCCGACAAAGAAACTGATGGTTGCCAAGCTTAGCGCACCGCGCGTCAGTAGCCAGATGCCCCCCGCGACAACGCCTACATCAAAGGTCAAGCGCAGAACCCCATAATCGCGTCCACCGACATTAACCGTGCGGTTAACGTCGGAAAGTTGCTCAGCCACCGCATTGAGTAGCCAATCCGGCGCGTGCACCACCGGCTCAACCTGGTTTTCGCTGCGTACCACGCCACCAGTCAAATCGATGAAGGCTGCCGATGCAAACTGCGAACGCAACACGGATTTTTCCAGGGTGCGATTGATCGTGTCGTAGTCACCGATCACTGCACTGTCTGAAATCGTCTGCGCTACCACTTCAACCAGCATGGTTGCCGATTGTTGGGCATCCTCCATTTCCTGAGTGAACTGGTAATGGTAAAACAGCCACAAACCACTGCCGACAAAAAGCAGCAGAGTTACCGTGTACAACGCAAAAACGCGTGCTACGAGAGACTTGGGCAGAAGACGAGATAGTGACAGGCGCATGCTTGGTCAGCGCAGCGCAGCTGGGGCAGTCTGGTAAAAGTTGCGGTAGGTGGAATATTCAGCGCCATTCGACAAAATGAAATAGGCATCCGAAGTCAGCCCTACCTTGAGCGACGCCTGGTGCAGAATATCCTTGCCTTTGGGGTTCTTGTGCATATTGGCAAAGGCATTGGCCACCGCTTTCAAATCTTTCTCTGGCACCTTGCTGGCGGCCATCAAAGCCAGATCATGGACTGGCTCAGAACTCCACAATACGCGAAACCTCTTGTTCTCACGCTTGGCATAACCCTCGATCAATTGCGAATTACCGCCAACCGCCTTGACCTTGCCTGAGAAAAGCTGGGCCAGTGCCCCGTTCTGATTGCCACCGAAAACAACCTTGACGTCTACCCCTTTGGCGAGCAAATGAGCGTAAGGAAACTTGTAGGCGATCAGTGCTTCAGGACCAGGAAAAGCCACTTCCTGACCTTTCAACTGGGCAATATCGGTGATCGTTGAATCGTCCGGCACTACAATTTGGCCATGCACCGGCGGCATCTGGCGGCGGCCGAAAACTTTCCAGCCTAATTGTTCGCGCTCGGGGCTGAAGAGATGATTGGAAAAAACAAATTCAACCTCCTGCGCCAGTACGTAAGCCGTCGTATCCGCAGAGGTTCGCCCAATTTTTAAGTTGAGTTTGACGCCGCTGGTTTCGGATACATATTGAATGATCGGATTCCAATAAGCCGCCGTCAGATTGATATCGTACTGATTGACCGGAGAAAAACGGTAGGCCCCTTCCTGCGCACTGAGCGGCAGAAAAAACAGCAGTGTGGCGAGACCGGCGAGAAGATGACGCATGATGAAAAACTCCAGAAACAGGCCTTGGAGCATATGTCTAAGGTTCCATAAATATAACGCCAGACTGAAGTGGCAGGCTATGCACAAGCGGAGTTTTTCGAACTGTGCGTCAAGATGGCTCATAATCGCGCACGTCAAACTAAACGGCCCAACCATGCTGCGCAAATCTTTTCTCATCGCTACGCTTCCCTTGTTCCTTCTCACCGCCTGTGGCGAGCCGGAAGATACCCGTCCCGGACAACCGGTCACCCAGCGTCGGGCGGCCTTCAAGGAAATCTTGAAAAGTTTTGAACCGATGGGCTTGCAGCTACGTAATCAGCGTTACGACGCTAAACAGTTTTCGATTCTGGCCAACAATCTGAACAAAGCCAAAGAAGGCCCGTGGGCGCATTTTGGCCCCGACACGAATTACCCGCCGACCAAAGCCAAGGCCGCCGTATGGAGTGAGCCGGAGAAATTCGAGACCAGCCGCCAGTCTTTTTTCAAGGCCGCGGAGGCTCTGGTGGTAGCGGCTGAAAGCCATGATGTAAAGCAGATCAAGCTTGCCTACGAGACGCTGCACGACACCTGCCGCACTTGCCACAAGAGCTTTAAGGAATAGCTATTTGACAGGGGGAGAAGTGCTGCAGCACTGACTCAAACCCCCTGCCCATCAGCGGCCCGCGACAAGGCCGCCCTGTCAGACACGCCGCCTACAAATCCTCGATCCCGGCCCGAATTTCATCAGCCCGGCTCTGCGCAGCATCCAGGCCTGCCGGGCTCATTTTGGCGAGCTGACGATAGACCATCCCCAACCTTGGGTTGGCCGACAAACGTTGGCCATTGCGGGCAAAAAAATCCCAGTACAGCGCATTGAACGGGCAGGCCCGCTCGCCGACGCGCGCCTTTTTGTCGTAATGGCAGCCCTTGCAGTAATCGCTCATGCGGTCGATGTAGGCGGCGCTCGACACGTAGGGCTTGGTCGCCAGCTTGCCGCCGTCGGCGAACTGACTCATGCCGACAGTGTTGGGCAACTCGACCCATTCGAAGGCATCGATATAGACGCCGAGATACCAGCCATGCAGCGCAGTCGGATTGAGCCCGGCGAGTAGCGCGAAGTTGCCGATGACCATCAGGCGCTGAATGTGGTGGGCGTAGGCGTGTTCGAGCGACTGGCCGATGGCGTGCGCCAAGCAGCGCATTTTCGTCTCGCCGGTCCAGAACCATGACGGCAGCGGCTGCTGGTGATCAAAGTAGTTCTGCGCTTCGTAGCCGGGCATGTTGGCCCAATAGACACCGCGCACGTACTCACGCCAGCCAAGAATCTGCCGGATGAACCCTTCCGCCGCCGCCAGCGGCACGCGACCTGACTCATGCGCCGCGACAGCCCTGGCGACAACCTCGCGCGGATTGAGCATCTTGGTATTCAGCGCAAAGGAAAGCAGCGAGTGGAAAAGCCGCCAGGCGCGATAGGTCAGCGCATCCTGAAAATCGCCGAAATTCGGCAGGGCTTCATCGATGAAATCATCGAGCTGCTGCAAGGCTTCGGCACGGTTCAGCGGCCAGCGAAAGCGCTGCGCGCTCGGTTCACCAAAGCTGGCGACGCCGGCCTGCTGGATGCTTTGCCAGAGCGCAGAATGATCGTGCTCGCTGCGCCAGTCGGCTGGCTCGCGCGGCAGGCCAAGCCATGGTTTGCGGTTGTCGTGATCGAAATTCCACTGGCCGCCGAGCGGTTTGCCGGGGCCGGCCGTCAGCACGCCGTGATGCATCCGCATCTGGCGGTAGAAATGTTCCATCAGCCATTGCTTGCGCTCGGCGAACAACTGGGCGGCCTCGTCGCGGCGGGTGTAGAAATGCTCGCTATCGACCATCCGACCGGGGATGGCGAGCTGGTTGGCGTAGTCGGCAAGTTGCTGGTCGAGCCGCCATTCGTCGGGCGCCTGATACTCGAAGACACTGGCCGAATATTCGGCGATCAGCGCATCCAGGTTGGCCGGCAGCGATTGGCTGTTGGCCGGGTCGTCAATAGCCAGGTAATGCACGTGATGCCCGGCCAGCCGCAGTTGTTGGGCAAAATCGCGCATGGCGGCAAAGACGGCGATGATTTTCTGGGCGTGGTGCAGGACGTAATCGGTTTCCTGCCGAACCTCCATCAGCACGTAAACCGTGTTGCCATCGGGCGCCGAGAACCAGCTGTGTGCTGGATTAAGCTGATCACCAAGGATCAAGCGGAGTATGTTCATGTTTTTCCCTGGCGATTTCGCCGGCAGCGCTCGGAGCAATACTTAACCTCTACCCAAACGGCAGCCCATTTTTTGCGCCAAAAATACGGTCGACCGCAACAGATGCAGATTTTGCTAGGCAGGTCGGATTTTTTCGTGGCACGCATTCAAAATGCCAGCATGGTGGAGTCAGTGGTCAACATCAGCGAACTTTCCCGGCGTATTCAGCAGAAGTTGAACTAGGAACAGAATTTATTTTGTCCTAGACAAAAAATGACAGCAATCGCAATAATAAGCTAAACACAGTCATTTTTTATCGACTTTCATAACTCCGTTCTGGACGATACTGAAGAAAAAATATCCATGAATAATTCAGTCACAATAAGCATCGTCACCTGACACCGATCAATTTGTCATGCTTGAATTAAATTCCCTGTCGCGCAGTTTTAATGGCCGAGTGGCCTTGCACAGCACCTCGCTGAGCCTGCGCGACGGTGAATATGTGGCGATCGTCGGCGAGTCCGGGGTTGGCAAATCGACCCTGCTCAACCTCATCGCCGGCCTCGACCGGGCGGATCACGGCACAATCGTTCTCGATGGCGAAGACCTCGCCCGGCTCGATGAAGCCGCGCTGACCTGCTGGCGGCGGAACAAGCTGGGCTTTATTTTTCAGGCTTTTCACATCCTGCCGCATCTCACCCTGTTGCAAAACGTCGTGCTACCCCTGTGGTTGCAAGGCGCTTCGGGTGCCGCTACTGACAACACGGCACGGCAAATGCTCGCTGCCGTCGGCCTCGCCGAGCGCGCCGCCAGTTGGCCACATGAGTTGTCTGGCGGCGAATTGCAGCGGGTGGCGATTGCCCGGGCGCTGGTTCATCGCCCGCGACTAGTGCTGGCCGACGAACCGACCGGCAATCTCGACCCGGCCAACGCCGCTCGCGTGCTCGCCTTGCTCGGCGAACGTATCCGTGCGGTCGGAGCCATCGGTATTCTGGTCACCCACTCCCGCGAAGCGGCAGCCACAGCGGATCGCATCCTGCATCTCACGCCCGACGGCCTGAGCGAATGACGCTGGCCCCGGTTTTTCTCGGCTCCTTGGTCCGGCGGCGCATGGCGACCTTGTTTTCATTGCTCGCCATCATCCTCGGTGTCGCGCTGGGCATGGCGGTGCAGGCGATCCACGAAGCCGCGCTCAATGAATTTGGCCGCGGTGTGCGCGTGCTGGCCGGTACGGCTGATCTGCGCCTGGTTGGCCCGGCCAGCGGCTTCGATGAAACGCTGCTGGAGCAAATCCTGCGGCACCCGGAAATTGCCGTAGCCACGCCCATCGTTGAGGTGGAGGCCAAATTGGCCAGCCACGAACAGTTGCTGAGGATACTGGGCGTCGACATTTTCACGCTGGCCCGCGTTGCGCCGCGCTTGCTGCCGCAGAGCCATGACAAAAGCGATCGCTTTGCGCCGCTGGCTGAAGATTCGATTTTTCTCAGCTCGGCAGCGCAAGAAGCCTACGGCGTCAAGATTGGCGAACAACTGACGGTGCAGGACGGTAGCCGCTCGCTCAAGCTGCGCGTTGCCGGCGACCTGCCGGGCGTGGTCGATGGTCAGCGTCTGGCCGTCATGGATATTGCTGCTGCCCAACTGGCCTTTGGGCGCATCGGCAAGCTGTCACGGATTGATCTGATTGTCGCCAGCACCAGCTCGCCAGAAAGCTTGCGCGACAGCTTGCAGGCTACCCTGCCAGCCGGCGTATTACTCGAAACGCCCGAGGCTGCCAGCGAACAGTCAGGTAATCTGAGCCGCGCCTATCGCGTCAATCTCAGTATGCTGGCGGCGATTGCCCTGTTGACCGGCGCTTTTCTGGTGTTTTCGGCGCAGGCACTATCGGTCGTCAAGCGGCGCAGCGAGTTCGCCTTCTTGCGCGCCCTCGGCCTTGAGCGCGCCACGCTGATCCGCTGGCTGTTGGCTGAAGGGGCGCTAATTGGTCTGCTTGGCGGCATCATCGGCGTCGCGCTCGGTTACGGTTTGGCCTGGGCGGCACTGCAATTACTTGGTGGCGATCTCGGCGCTGGCTATTTTTCCGGGCTGCAACCACAACTGGAATTCAAACCGGCGCTGACCGCCTTGTATGTTTTCCTCGGGCTGCTGGCCGGGCTGGCGGGAGCTGCCCTACCGGCTCTGCAAGCAGCGGATATTTCACCAGCTCAAGCCCTCAAATCAACCGGCGATGCCCTGTTGATGCGCAGCCATCTCCGACCTTGGGCGGGCTTGCTGGCCCTGACATTGAGCCTGGCGGTCTGCTTCATACCGCCGCTAGCCGGTCTGCCGCTGGGCGGCTATGCGGCCATCGCATTTTTGCTGGCCGGCAGCATTTTGCTGCTCCCGGCCGCCGCCCATCGCCTGACGCAACCGCTCGCCGAGCACGGCACCTCAGTGGCCTGGCGCTTGGCCGCCGCCCGTCTGGTCAGCGCCCCCGGTTACGCCGTGGTTTCCGCCGCTGGCGTACTGACCAGCGTTGCACTTGCCGTGGCGATGGCGATCATGGTTGCTTCGTTCCGTGAATCGGTCGATGAGTGGCTAAGCCAATTGCTGCCTGCAGACCTCTACCTGCGCGCTGGCCGTGCCCAAAGCAGCGCCTATATGGGCGAGGATTTGCAGGCCGCCATTGCCCGTACGCCCGGCATCAAGCACCTCGCATTCACCCGCCATGACCAGTTGCGCTTGGGTGAAGGCCAAGCCCCGGTCGCCCTGATCGCCCGGCCGCTCCCGGCCGATGGCAGCGTGTTGCCGCTGGTCGGCAAGGCGCTGCTCTCAAACTTGCCGGCGCTCTGGATCTCGGAGGCGATGGCCGATCAATTCGGCTGGCAGCCGGGGAGAATCGTCAGCCTGCCGCTGGGCGGCGTGGCGCGTGAATTTCATGTCAATGGGGTCTGGCGCGACTATTCTCGCCAGACCGGTGCGTTGATGATCGATCTTGCGGTCTACCGCCAAATGACTGGCGATTTACGGGTGAACGATGCCGCCATTACCGTTGCCGAGCCAAGCACCACAGAGCAAGTGGCCAACCGGCTGATGGCGCTGGCCGATGATGCCACCCTTGAAGTCGCCCGACCGGGCGAGATTCGACGCATCAGCCTGCACATTTTCGACCGTACTTTTGCCGTCACTTACCTGCTCGAGGCAGTCGCCATCGTCATCGGCTTAGCTGGCGTGGCGGCCAGTTTTGCCTCGCTGGCAGCAACCCGGCGCAAGGAGTTTGGCATGCTGCGTCACCTTGGCGTCAGCCGTGCCCAGATCGGCGCCATGCTGGCCCTTGAAGGCGCGCTGGTCGCCAGTATCGGCGTGCTGGGCGGCTTGCTGGCCGGGGCCGGGATTGGCCTGATCCTGATCGAGGTGGTCAACCGCCAGAGTTTTCACTGGAGCATGGATTTGCATGTGCCGTGGGGCGCCTTGCTGCTTTTCGCCAGTAGCCTGATCGCCCTTGCCAGCCTGGCAGCGGTAATGGCCGGACGTCAGGCCATGCGTCAGGATGCGGTGCTCGCCGTGCGCGAGGACTGGTAAATGCGACGCCGCCATTTCCTCATTGCGCTGGCCGCTTGGCGCGGCCTCTTGCCCAGCCCCGCTGCGGCGGTCGACTTTGCCCCGGTACTGCCCGGACGGCGCCTGGTCTTTCCGGACGACTTTGGTGCGCATCCTGATTTCAGGACCGAATGGTGGTACGCCACCGGCTGGCTGAAGCGCCAAGATGGCCAGCCACTGGGCTTTCAGATCACCTTCTTTCGCGTCCGAACCGGGATCGGCGAAAGCAACGCCAGCCGCTTTGCCCCACGTCAACTGATGCTCGCCCATGCCGCCATTGCCGACCCGGAATATGGCCGTTTGCGCCACAGCGAACGGACTGCCCGCGTTGGCTTCGGCCACGCCGGCTTTACGCTGGGGCGCAGCGAAGTGTGGATCGGCGACTGGCGCCTGACTCAACAGGAAAACTCGCAAGGCAATCGTTATCAGGCGCGCGTTCACGGCGAGGATTTTTCCTACGATCTCGCCCTGGACGCCACAGCCCCACCGTTGCTCAACGGTCGCGATGGCTTCAGCAGCAAGGCGGCTGACCCGCGCCATGCGAGTTATTACTACAGCCGGCCGCAACTGGCGGTGAGCGGCTCGGTGTCGTTGAAGGGCCGGGCTGAAGCAGTCAGCGGCCATGCCTGGCTCGATCACGAATGGTCGAGTGAACTGCTGCCCGACGGGGCGCAAGGCTGGGATTGGGTCGGTATCAATCTCGCCGACGGCAGCGCACTGATGGCCTTTCGTTTGCGCGATACCAGCGGCAACCCACAGTGGGCGGCAGGTTCGTTACGGTCAACCGGGAAAATTGACCAGATTTTTTCGCCTCAGGCGGTCAATTTCTCCCCGTTGCGCCGCTGGCGTTCACCGCGCACCGGCGTTGAATACCCCGTCGCCTGGCGGCTGCAAATTGGCCAACGCGTGTTCGAACTCAGCCCGCTGCTTGATGATCAGGAGCTGGATAGTCGCCGCTCGGTGGGCACGGTGTATTGGGAAGGTGCCATTCGCGTCAGCGAAAACGGTCAGCCAGCCGGTGAGGGTTACCTTGAACTGGCCGGCTATGGCGAAAAAATACGGATCGGTTGAATGAGCTTAGGGAAACATTACGGTGTGCACTTGTCGAAAAGGCACCTTGGGGAGCGCATTAGATGCTGAAAATGACTATAAAAACCTTTTACATCGGTTGTTTGGTAGTGAGCGCCGGGATCGCTGTCGCCGCGCTGTCCTCGCGCAAACCGCTGGCCGAGCCGCCAACGCCAGCCTATTGCAAGGAGGGTGGCAACTGGCTGTCGCTCAGCACGACACCGCCCAAACCAGCCAGCATCCAGGAGATTGTCGCCCATGCGGCCAAACAGGATGTCGTTTTACTGGGCGAGCAGCACGACCTTGAGGACCATCATCGCTGGCAGTTGCAGACGCTCTCTGCCCTGCACGCGCAGCGCCCGAACATGGTGATTGGCTTCGAGATGTTTCCGCGCCGCGTACAGCCGGTGCTCGACCAGTGGGTGGCCGGTTCGCTGACCACCCAGGAGTTTTTGAAACAGGCTGAGTGGGACAAGGTATGGAGCTTCCCGCCGCACATTTACATGCCTTTGTTTGAGTTTGCGCGGATCAACAGAATCCCCGTGCGGGCGCTCAATGTCGATAAAAAGCTGACGCGCATGGTCGCCGAGAAAGGCTGGGAAAACGTTCCAGAAGAGGCCCGTGAAGGCATTGGCAGCCCCGCACCGGCGCTCCCTGAATACTCGGAATTTTTGCGTGAGATGTACAAAATGCATGAAAAAACATCGGGCGCGCAGGCAGCCAAAAAGGGAGCTTCAACGGATGCTGGCTTCAAGGGTTTCGTTGACAGCCAGCTGACCTGGGACCGCGCCATGGCGGAGGCCCTGAGTCTGGCAGTCAGCCAGGATGGCCGCAAAAATCCGCCACTGGTCGTCGGCGTCATGGGCAGCGGTCACATTCGTTATGGCCATGGCGTGCCGCACCAGCTCAGTTCTCTGGGCGTAGCCAAAGTCGCCAGTTTGTTGCCGGTGGCGCTGGAAGGGGAATGTATTCATCTTGAGGCTGGCCTGGCGAGCGCCGCGTTCACTTTGCCCAATAAGGCGATGCCACCAAACGAACCCCCTCGCCTCGGTGTGGTGCTGGAGGATGCGACGCAGGGTTTGCAGATCAGCACCGTAAGCACCGGCAGTCTGGCTGAAAAAACCGGGCTGCGCGCCGGCGATAGGATTGTCGATATTGCCGGACGCCCGGCCAGCGGCAGTGGCGACGCGGTGGCTATCATCCGTCGCCAGCCACCCGGCACCTGGCTCCCGCTGCGCATTGCGCGTGGTGACAGCCAGCTAGATCTAGTCATCCAGTTTCCCCCACGGCCATGAATTTCACTCGCTTTTGTAACACCGCCGGAGCTCTGCTCGGCCTGTTTTTCTACGCTGCCAGCGCCATCAGTGCGAGCGATCCTGACTTGCTGCTCGACGTTGCGCTCGACCCACAAACCCGGCAATTCAAGGCCGAAGCCGAGTTGCAGATAACGGCACGAAGTTTCCGTTTTCTACTGCATGAATCCTTGCACGTTACCCGTGCGCAGGTCGGCGATCAAATGGTCACCACGGAGCGTAGTGGCGGTCCAAAAGGTTACCGGCAATGGACGATCCACCTCGCCAAGGCCAATCAAAAGGTCGTCATCCACTACGAAGGCCAGTTACCGGCGCTTGAACGCGACCGCGATCACCGCAGCGTACTCGGCGGCATGCCGCCGATGGCCGCCCCCGAGGGCAGTTTTTTATCTTCAGGTAGCGGCTGGTATCCACGCCCGGCTGACTTGTTTTCCTATCGGGTCAAACTGGCCGTTCCTTACGGTCAACGCGCTTTAGTGGCCGGAAAACG
>CAXYZX010000060.1:0-14793 GCA_964293845.1 uncultured Dechloromonas sp. | reverse complement strand
CGGCCTGGCGCCGACCCTGCTCGCCCTTCACCCGCAGCCCGCCGAAGATGCCTGTAATCCGCTTGAGCAGAACTGCCTACGTCACCGCCTGATCTGCCTGTCGCGCGCCTGCCTGGATGCCGGGCATGACTACCGCAACCCACTGTTGCTCGAGTTTGCCGGCAAGTTCCATGCGCTACTGGCCGGCAGCGATGCTTCAACGCCGGCCATCGCCGATCTCGCACTCAGTTATGTCGCGCGCAGCCGCCAAGCGAGCGACCAGTTCGCCAAGGTCTATTTCACCGACACCGCAGTCGATTACCGCGACGACAATCGCCATCTGTGGACCTTCATTGAAGCCGGCGATGAAGAGGAAAGTTTCGCGCCACCGCCAGTCGCAGCGAGCGACGAGCCGCTCGGCCTGCCGCCGCGCCACTACCCGGAATGGGATTGCGCCACGCAAAACTATCGCCCGGACTGGAGCGCCGTCTATGAAGCCCTGCACCCGGCTGGCCAAGCGGCCGACATCGACCGTTTGCTGGAAAAACACGCAGTCCTCGCCCGCCAGTTAAAGCGCCTGCTCGACCTGCTCAAACCGCAGGAGCGGGTGCGTCTGCGCTACCAGGAAGACGGCAGCGAACTCGATCTCGACGTTGCCGTGCGCGCCCTGGTCGACCTGAAGAGCGGCCACCTGCCCGAGTCGCGGATCAACATCAGTCACCGCACCGCCGGCCGCGACATCAGCGTGCTGCTCTTGATCGACCTCTCGCAGTCGCTCAACGAAACGCTGCCCGGCAGCAGCCAAAGCATCCTCGACACTGCACGGGAAGCAGTCGCCCTGCTCGGCTGGGCAATTGACCAACTGGGCGATGCCTGTGCCATCGCCGGCTTTCACTCCAACACCCGGCACGAGGTGCGCTACCACCACATCAAGGGCTTTTCCGAAACCTGGGACGACAGCGTCAAGGCGCGCCTGGCCGCCGTCGAAGCCGGCTGGTCGACACGGATGGGCGCCGCCATGCGCCACGCCGGCCGCCTGCTGACGGCACGGCGCACGGAAAAACGCATCCTGCTCGTCCTCACCGATGGCGAACCGGCCGACCTCGACGTCAGCGACCCGCACTATCTGATCGCCGACACAAAAAAGGCCGTCGAAGAGCTGTCGACCGCAGGCATCAGCACTTTCTGCCTGAGCCTCGACCCAAAGGCTGACGCCTACGTCGGCGACATTTTCGGCCGCAACTGGCGGGTGCTTGATCGCCTCGAACGCCTGCCCGAACAGTTGCCGATGGTTTATCTCAAGCTGACGCGTTGATTGACGCCCGAGATGGTGGCGCCTAAAGTCAGGAAATACTGAACCACAACCCTATTTTATTCAGCTCACCATGAACCTTGTTCGCACCCTGACCTTGCGCCAGTTGCAGATATTTGTCGTCGCCGCCCGCCACCTGAGCTACGCCCGCGCCGCCGAGGAATTACATCTGACCCCACCGGCGGTCTCGATGCAGTTGAAGCAACTGGAAGACAACGCCGGACTGCCCCTGTTCGAGCGCTTTGGTCGGGGTGTGGCATTAACCCAGGCGGGCGAATTGCTAGTCCATCACGCCCTGCGCATTCTCGGCGAAATCAAGGATGCCGAAGCCAATCTGCAAGCCCTGCTCGGCGCCGAGGTCGGGCAGATTTCAGTCGGTCTGGTCAGTACCGCCAAATACTTCATGCCGCGCCTGCTCGCCCAATTCAGCCACGCCCATCCCGGGATCGAGGTGCAGTTCACGGTTGGCAATCGCGAGACCCTGCTCCAGAAACTGCAGGACAACGCCATCGATCTGGCGGTGATGGGGCGCATTCCGGTTGAAATCGACGCCCACGCCGAACCGATGGCCAGCCATCCCTATGTTTTGATCGGCCCGGCCGACCATCCCTTGCGCGACGAGCGGCGCTTCGATCTTCACGAATTGCGTCACGAAACTTTTCTGTTACGTGAGGAAGGTTCGGGTTCACGCCGAGTCGCCGAAGAAATGTTCAAAAACCATCTATTCACCCCTGCCCGCACGATCAGCATGGGCAGCAATGAAACGATCAAGCAGGCGGTGATGGCCGGCATGGGCATCAGCCTGATTTCCCTGCACACCCTGCCACTTGAGTTGAAAACCGCCGAAGTCAGCCTGCTCGACACCATCGGCACGCCCATCGAGCGCACCTGGTACGTTGTTCATATGAACTGCAAACGACTGCTGCCGGCCGGGCAGAAATTCCGCAGTTTCCTGCTTGATCAAGCAGCGATTGGACTGGAGAAGGAATTTGGCCGCTACCTCACTTTGCGTTCTGCGCATTGATGGTCGTTAAGCTACAATCTGCTGCACTGCAACAATGAAAAACTCTCCTCCCGAGTTACCGAAAATGCACCCTCGATTGATGATTGCCGACCTGGAAGAGCACCCGCTACGCCAGCGCCTGAACAATGAATTCCACGCCCGCCCACCGGTCCCGCTGATCGGGGCCATGCTGGTCTCGCACCTGGTCTTCAAGCACAGCGCAACGACGGCGCAGGCCGAACGCGACAACCTGACCCAGCTTACCCAGACCCAGTCGTGCAATTCGATAGACAGCTCCGATTCCCACATGATGCTGGAAACCAACAGCTTCCGCATGCGCTGGGAATTGCATACCGAATTTTCGAGTTACACCTTCTTCCGCCCGCTGAACAGCGGGGAGGCGCTGCACCCGGATGTCACCGCCTTTGATGCGGTACACCCCGACTGGTTGGGCGCGATTCCCGGCAAGCTGATGGTGGCCACCCATGTCGAGTTGCGGTCGACCAGTGAAATCAGCCCGGAATCCGTACTTGCCAACCTGACCCCGAGCGGTCGCACCATGGTGGCGGCCAAGGTGGCTGATGACGCCGCCTGGATTTTCACTGATTTCAAGATCGACAACGGTTTCTCGCGTTTTCTTGTACTCAACGAAAACATGACCCAACGCCAGACCGGGCGCACCGTACAACGACTGGTCGAGATCGAAACCTATCGCATGATGTCGCTGCTCGGTCTGCCGGTGGCCAAGGAAGTCAGCCGCTGGCTGTACAAGGGTGAAAAGCAGTTGGCCGCCCTGATGGACCAGATAGGCCAGGCGCGCTCACCGGATGATGAACGCGGCGCGCTGTCCATCCTCTCCGGACTAGCCGCCGAAGTGGAACACTCGGTCGCCCGCACCACCTTCCGCTTCGGCGCCGCCCGCGCCTATCACGGGCTGGTCATGCAGCGTATCGATGAACTGCGCGAAACGCGTATTTCCGGCCTGCCGACCTTCTTCGAATTCATGCAGCGTCGCCTGCTGCCAGCCATGAATACCTGCGAAGCGATCAGCCGCCGTCAGGAAGAACTCTCGGCCCGCGTCGCCCGCAACAGCCAGTTGCTGCGCACCCGCGTCGATATCGAACTCGAACGCCAGAACCAGGAACTACTCGGCCAGATGAACCAACGCGCGAAATTGCAACTTCGCCTGCAGGAAACGGTCGAAGGCCTCTCCGTCGTCGTCCTCACCTATTACGGCTCGCAACTGGTGCAGTATCTGGCCAAGGGCACGAAGGAGTTGCATCACCTGAACACCGACATCATCACCGCCGTTTCGATCCCGGTCATCGCCGGGCTGGTCGCCTGGGGCACGCGCCGCATGCGCAAGAAACTCGCGGCGGAAGCCGGTGAAACGCCACATTAATTTATAATCCTTCTCTTTTTGCTTTCGGGAAATCTGCCGTGACCACTCCGCTTTTCGAATCCTCCATCACCAGCCTGAAGTTGCTCAACAAGGGCAAAGTCCGCGACATCTACGCCGTCGATGCCGACAAGCTGCTGATCGTCACCTCCGACCGCCTGTCCGCCTTCGACGTCATCCTGCCGGACCCGATTCCGCGCAAGGGCGAAGTGCTGACCGCCGTCGCCGATTTCTGGTTTGAAAAGCTCGGCCACATCGTGCCGAACCAGCTGACCGGCATCGATCCGGAAAGCGTTGTCGCTAAAAACGAGCGCGAGCAGGTCCGTGGCCGGTCGGTCGTCGTCAAGCGCCTCAAGCCGCTGCCGATCGAAGCCGTCGTCCGCGGCTACGTCATCGGCTCCGGCTGGAAGGACTATCAGGAAACCGGCGCCATCTGCGGCATCGCCCTGCCGGCAGGCCTGAAAATGGCGCAGAAGCTGCCGTCGCCGATCTTCACCCCGGCCACCAAAGCCGAAGTCGGCGATCACGACGAAAACGTCTCCTACGAGCAAGCGGCCGCCAACTGTGACGCCACCCTGGCTGACGCCCTCAAAGGCACCGGCAAGACCGGCGCCCAGCTCTGTGCCGAAGCCCGCGATGCCGCCATCCGTCTCTACGAAGAAGCCGCCATTTTCGCGGCGACACGCGGCATCATCATCGCCGATACCAAGTTCGAATTCGGTATCGACGCCGCCGGCACCCTGCACCTGATTGATGAAGCGCTAACCCCTGATTCATCCCGTTTCTGGCCAGCCAGCGAATACCAGGAAGGCAAGAATCCGCCCTCCTACGACAAGCAGTTCGTCCGTGACTATCTCGAAACGCTGGACTGGGGCAAAGTCGCCCCCGGCCCCAAGCTGCCGGCCGATGTCATCGCCCGGACCAGCGCCAAGTACATTGAGGCCTACGAAAAACTCACCGGCAAGACGCTGTAATTCACGCATCAAGGGAACCCGGCTGCGCCAGCCGGGTCTTAGGGCAGTATCTTCAAACTGGAGTCTGCCATGAGCCTGGCCCAAGCCCCCAATGATGCAGACCGTTCCCTGCCCTCCGTGCGCCGCCTCAACTGGGATCGTCCCTTTTTCTGGTTGCGTGCGGGATGGCGAGATCTCAAGGCAAACCCACTACCTTCCCTGGCGTATGGGATTCTCTTTGGACTGGGTGGCGACCTGATCATTCTCGCTCTCTTAAGCCGCCCCCATCTCGTCACGGTAGCGGTTTCGGGATTCTTCCTGATCGCCCCGCTGCTTGCCGCCGGGTTGTATGAATTAAGTCGGCGCACAGCCAACGGCGAGAAAATTCTTTTTATCGACTCTGTCCTTTGCTTTCGCCGCAACGGCCAGTCGCTCGCCCTCTTTGGCCTGTGCATTGCAATCGCCATCGTCCTGTGGGAACGTTTTTCCGCCATGTCCTTTGGACTGCTTGGCAGCAGTGAAGGGGTCGATACCGCAGCCTACTTGGGCAAGATAGTCTTTAGCGGTGAACACCGCACTTTTGTCGCCACCTGGTTTGCCCTTGGCGGTCTCCTGGCACTTCTGGTTTTTGCGCTGTCGGTTGTTTCTGTTCCGCTGATGCTGGACCGAAACAGTGATTTCATCACCGCGATGAAGACCAGCTTGCGCGCCTTCACGAGTAACAGCATGCCACTCTTACTGTGGGGTGCAATTATCGTGCTGCTGACGCTAACCGGTTTTGCCACCTTCCTTTTTGGCCTGCTCCTGATCATGCCGATACTCGGCCATGCCTCATGGCATGCCTATAAAGAACTTGTAGAATAGGTAGCTTGCCCCCAGATCCAACGGGCGGCTGAGACCGCCCGTTTTTCTTGCCTGGAATAAATAATGACCTCCGCTAATCCCCTGCTCGATTTCTCCGATCTGCCGCGCTTTGATACCGTTCAACCTGAGCATGTCAAACCTGCCGTCGAATCCCTCTTGGCCGTCGGCCGTGAACTGATCATGCGCCTGACTGACGATGCCACACCGGCCACCTGGCAGGACTTTGCTGGCGCACTCTCTGATGGCCTCGAACCTTTTGGTCGGGCCTGGGGCATTGTTGGCCACCTGCATTCGGTCAATGACGTACCGGCCTGGCGTGAGGCCTATAACGAGATGCTGCCTGAGGTTTCGCGCTTCTATGCCGAGCTCGGCCAGAACCTGAAACTGTTCGACAAGTACAAGGCCCTGCGCGCCAGCGCCGAGTACGCGACGCTGACCACCGAGCAGAAAAAAATCGTTGACAACGAAGTACGGGATTTTCGTCTGTCCGGTGCAGATTTGCCGGAAGATCAGAAGCCACGCTTCCAGGCGATTATGGAAGAGTTATCCAGTCTGTCCTCCAAGTTTTCTGAAAACGTCCTGGATGCGACCAATGCTTTCGGCGAAATCATCACCGACGTAGCCTTACTGGCCGGTATTCCCGACGATGCAAAAGAAGCCGCCCGCACGGCAGCCGAGAAAGCCGGCGTCACTGGCTGGCGGTTCAGCCTGCAGGCGCCGTCCTACGGCCCGGTCATGCAGTATGCCGACAACCGTGCATTACGCGCCCGCCTCTACCGCGCCTACGCCACCCGTGCCGCCGAGTTCCAGGAGGGTTCAAGCAAGGCTGAGTGGGACAACACGCCGGTCATGAACCGCATGCTGGCTTTGCGCCTTGAAGATGCAAAGATGCTTGGTTACAACAACTTTGCCGAAGTATCGCTAGCCCCAAAAATGGCCGAGAGCCCGGCACAAGTGCTCGCTTTTTTGCGTGAACTGGCGGCCAAAGCGAAGCCATTTGCGGCAAATGACATCGCTGAACTAAAGAACTTTGCCAAGGATGAACTGGGCATGGACGACTTTCAGCCCTGGGATGCTGCCTACGTTTCGGAGAAGCTGCTGCAAAAACGCTACGCCTTCTCGGAACAGGAAGTGAAGCAATACTTCACCGAACCCAAGGTGCTGGCCGGGCTGTTCAAAGTCATCGAAAGCCTGTTCAACGTCAGGGTCAAGCCAGACAACGCGCCAGTCTGGCACGAAGACGTAAAATTCTATCGTCTGGAGACGTCGACCGGAACACTCGTCGGCCAGTTCTACATGGACCTCTATGCCCGCGAAACCAAGCGCGGCGGCGCCTGGATGGACGAAGCCCGCTCACGTCGGCGAACTGCCGAAGGCATCCAGACGCCCATTGCCTATCTCAACTGCAATTTTGCCCGTCCGCTCGCTGACAAACCCGCAACGTTCACGCACGATGACGTGATTACCCTTTTCCACGAAACCGGCCACGGCCTGCACCACCTGCTGACGCGCGGCGAAGAACTGGGCGTTTCCGGCATCCATGGCGTCGAATGGGATGCCGTCGAGCTCCCCTCGCAATTCATGGAAAACTACTGCTGGGAATGGAATGTTGTGCAAGGCATGACGGCACACGTCGACACTGGCGCCACCTTGCCGCGTGAGCTGTTCGACAAAATGCTGGCGGCCAAGAACTTCCAGAGCGGCATGATGGCGGTACGGCAGATCGAGTTTTCGCTGTTCGACATGCTCCTGCATTCGGACTTTGACTCGGCCGGACCACAAAGCGTCATGGATTTGCTGAACAGCGTACGCCAGGAAGTTGCTGTTCTGATTCCGCCTGAATGGCACCGTTTCCCCAACAGCTTTTCGCATATTTTTGGCGGTGGCTATGGCGCCGGTTACTTCAGCTACAAATGGGCCGAAGTGCTCTCAGCCGATGCCTACGCAGCTTTTGAGGAAGCCGGCGATCCGTTTGATGCGACAACCGGCAAGCGTTTCCTTGACGAGATCCTCTCGGTCGGCGGCTCGCGTCCAGCCATTGACTCGTTCAAGGCCTTCCGTGGCCGTGAACCAAGCGTAGACGCTTTGTTACGCCATAGCGGTATGATTACAGCGTAATAACTCAGGGAGTCGGAGATGCGTCCAATCATTACCATCAGTCTGCTTGCCGTGAGCCTTTTGGCCCACGCCGAGACTTACCGCTGGGTTGATCCGGCAACCGGCCGCACGGTCATCAGCGACACGCCACCGCCACGTTCGGTCAAAGATGTCAGCAAAGCCAAGGATTCGGGGTCTAACCCGGAGGGTCAGAGCTACGCCGCACTCAAGGCGGCCGAGAACTTCCCGGTAACGCTGTACACCGCAGCCAGTTGCATCGCCGAGTGCAAGGCGGCGCGCGACCTGCTTAACGGTCGCGGCGTACCGTTTACCGAAAAAATGATACAAACCGACGAGGATCAGGAAGCTCTGAAAAAACTGGTTGGCGATGCGGCCGTACCTTCAGTGAAAGTCGGTCGTCAGAGCATGCGTGGTTTCGAGGCAAATGCCTTCAACAACCTGCTTGATCTGGCAGGCTATCCTAAAACCGCAACTCCCGGCAGCAAGCCCTCGGGAGGGCTGCAGCCGGCAGGCAAGGCCGAGTAAGGCTCAGGCGCTTTTAGAGCGCCAGGGCCGCTACCATCATGGTCTGGCCATCAAGAATCACGACTTTGTAAGTGTTTTCCTTGTAGGTCTTGTTGTTCGAGACCAAAGCTGTTTTGACCGTGTAGTTTTTGCCCTTGGCCTCAGCCGGCAACTTGAACTTCGAGCTCGTCTGATAACGCCCGGCACCATCCACAGCAGCGAGTTTCTCGGTTTTCTCTTCGACGAGATTGTTCTTTTCGTCGTAAATAGCATATTTTTGCTGCACGTCCGGCACCCTGTCACCGTAACCGACAAGATCCGTGTTTGACGTTACCTGAATTTCCTTTTGACCAGACTGGTCAGGGGCAACTGTTTTTACCTTGCTCTCGAACTTGGCCGGTACGACATCATTTTTTGGCACGGCCTCGGCTTTACCTTTGCCCTTGGTCTTGACCTGTTGCTCGTATTCAGCATTTACCTGCTTGGCATCGGCTATCTTCTTCGACTCAAAATACCAGCCGATCAGGAATCCCGCCGCAGCGCCAACCGCCGCCCCCACTGCACAACCCTGAGCGCCCTTGGCCGCCGCACCAACCGCGCAGCCAGCAGCAGCGCCAATCAATGCCCCCGTAGCCTTTTCATCCATTTTATAAGAGCCATCCGGATTGGTGGCGCAAGCAGATAGTAGAAAAACGCCAGCGACTGCAGCGGCCAACGGACGTTTAATGGTATTCATACTCATTCAAATTTCCCCTGATAGATTTTATTTGACGACCACAGCGATCGGATCATCAATCCCGTGGTCGCTGACGTATGGTCGTTGCTGATTATCCGTCAAATCACGCACGCGGCGGGTGACATAACGCTTGAGTGTGGTCGGATAAATCAACTTGTCGCGTGGATCTTCTGCTTCGCCACGCAAGCCTTCAATCAAGGCTTTGGTAAAGGCACCGTTTCCCCACTCGTCGGTTTCCTGTGCGAGCTCCTTGGCGGTGGCTGACGCAAAAACAATCACCCCCCGCTCTTCATCAACCTGATTCACCGTACCCGCCACCTTGGCCTGATTGGCCAGCGCACCGGAATGGCAGGTATCGAGGAAGAACATGGAACGGCCAGGCAAATTCTGCAGTGTATCGACAATTTCGCGGCCGGGCAGCCAGTTCTCCATTTTCCCGATATTCTCGGCACGATAGGGCACAAAATAGTAGGAGTTTTCCTGCGACATGCCATGTCCCGCCAGGAAAATCACGCCAGCATCGCGTTCCTTGACGTTGTCACGCAGCCATTTCAGGCCTTCGCGGATTTTTTCCTGGGTCGCATCTTCATCAATCAGCACCCTGACCTCCGGACGCTCATACAGGCGCTGCTTGCCCGGCGCATTTGCAATACGGGTCATCTGGCGACGGAAATCATTGGCATCCTTGACCGGCAACTGTAATGCATTGGCTCCCGAATACTTGTTGACCGCAACAACCAGCATGTAGAGCGTCTCATACTTTTCAATGTAAGGCAGCTTCCCGACTGGTCCGATTGGCCGGCGCACAGAGACAGTCACCGGATCGGACTTGGCATTGCGGTTTTCGGCGATCAGCAGAATATCGGAATCCTTCGGCGGTACCGGCACGATTGCCTCAAACATCTGGCCGTCGGCCGAACGCGTCGAGCGGGTCTTTACATTCCGCTCAAGCTTGCCGTTGACCCGCACCTTCACTTCCTTGACCGGGGCATCGGCGGGGGTACGCACCAAATAACGCACTGCCACCTGTCCGTCGTTGCTCTCGAGGGTTCGATCTGATTGCAGTTCAATCACTGGCGGCAGGGTTTCTGAAACCTGGGTGCGAACCGGTGCCACACGCACTGCCGCAGCGAGCGCCAGCGCCTTGACTGAAGGTTTGGCTGGCACCGGCGCCGCGGCAGCGGCTGCTTCAGCATTCATCGCCTCCAGCATCGCCACTTCAGCCTTGTAGGCACGAACTGCATCCTGCTCATCGGCCAACTGCATCACTTTCTGGATCACGCTGGGCTGGTAAAAGCGCTCGCGGAAGCGACCAACCGAGAAAAAGTCAGCCGACTGATTAAAGGCGCGGTTGACGTGCCAGCCGACCAGATTTTCTCCACCCATTGAGGTGTCGTAATAGCCGGTGGGTGTCCATACAATCCAGCGCTCATGATCGCCGTGCACAAACAGGGCCAATTGTTCCTGACCGTCATTCGCCCGATACCAGCGCACGCTGCCATCGCCCAGCGCGGCCACTACCCAGCGCCCATCGCCACTGACGTTAACCCCCCAGACAGCTCCCGGAGTCCGTTTTTCCCAAAGCACTGCGCCATCCTGCGCAAATAGGCGCAAATTCCATTCCGTACCTAGGGCAAATCGCTTCCCGTCAGGCATCTCAGCGACACTACGTGAGACCTCCCCCTGGCGCAATGCCAGTGCGCGACCGTTTAATTTTGGTACTGAGGAGTTCTTCCAGTCGCTCAGACCGGAAGGCAATTTCGGCGCCTTGGTACTGCCCGGTGCAGTAGCACTGCGCAACTCGCCCTTGCTCAGATCAAAAACCACCGTCTCCTTGCCACCCATCATCATCGGAAAGGCGAGCAATTGACCATCCTGCCCAACACGAAAAGCTTCGCCGGCATCACGGAAATCAGCATTTCGGGCTCCGATCTGAAACCGGCTGGCACCTGTTGAATCAAAGGCAGCCCAGGCAGGCTCCGCTGAACTGGCCAGCAATCCAGTGTTATTCGCCGCCAGGCCGGTGACTGTATTGCCGAAACTGCCAATTTCACGCCCGGCATCGCGGCCGCCATTGGCAAAAGCAAGAACCGCGAAACGCCCGCCACGGATCACACTACCTGCGGCAAAAAGTGTCCTGCCATCCGCAGACCAGGCAACCCGACCCAGATTTCCCGAACCGCCTGCATCAGCGGTATGCAGTACCTCCAGCGTGCTGGCAGACAGTACAACGGCACGCGGCGCATCATGCAAGCCGATGACAATCTGGCTACCATCCGGCGACCAGGCAATGCCATACGGCCGGCCCGGCATCTGCTTTCGGGCCAGACGCTCCATCCCGTTTTTGCCAAATGCGTAGATGCGCAATGAGCCATCCAGGGCAACCACCGCCAGCCGTCCATCGCGAGAAAAACTGGCACCATAGATGGCATCGTTATATTCCGGGTCAGCCCCGACAAAACCGAGATTACGTTTGAAAACACGCAATCCCTCCTGACGCAAACCGACTGCTATCAGTTGGCTGTCCGGTGACCAGGCCAGTTGCGTAATTGGAGCCTCGATCCCTGATAGCGTACTTTTTGGCGGCAAGGCACCGCTCGCCCGGTCGAAAAGATAGAGCGAGTGAGTCTTGTTGTCGAAAGCCGCGTTGCCACCGGCTGCAACCTGCCGGCCATCCGGCGACATTCCTACCGCATAGAGCGCGCCGACACTCTCGCCCCCCAACGGCGGACGCAAGATCGACACCTGTTTGCCATTGGTCAGATCCCAGACGCGTGCCGTTTTATCCTCGGAGGAAGTGACCGCAAAATTGCCTGCTGCATCACTGCTGATCCGGGTAATCAGGGACAAGTGGCTACCGGTTTCTATGCGCAGCACCGGCTCCCGGGGCACATCGGGAATCGCCAACGCTGCCCCCGAACTCAAACCAAGCGCAAGCAGCAAAACAATCAAGCGGGACATCCTGAAACTCCGTATCTATCGAACCAGCATCTCGACACGCCGATTACGCGGCTCGGCAACTTCATCAGCCGTTGGCACCAAAGGTTCCCGCTCACCACGACCTGCGGCGAGCACAGCATCGGCCGGCAAGCCCTGACGCAAAAGCTCGCCACGCATTTTTTCAGCACGCTTAAGGGCCAGACGGTCGTTGTCCTGCAGGAAGCCAACTTTATCGGTATGGCCGACCACAATGACATCCGGGGCAGGACGCTTGCGCACTTCAGCCATTACGCTCTCCAGATCCTTTTGTGAATCGGGGGTCAGCTCATCGCTGCCTTCACGGAAATACAGGGTGAAGCGAATTGGGGCATTCGGGCGTGCCGAGAGGGCTTCGGCAAAGGCCGCCCTGATTTCTTCCTCGCTGAGTTTGGCCGGCTCAGGTGCTGAACCCGACTTGCCAATAGCACTCGCATAGGCACCTTCCAGTTTGAGCGGCGCACCCTTCTTGGGTGTCACCATCAAACTTCCCCCCTGACCCTTGGCATCCGGCATAACGACATAAGTTTCACGCTGCCCGGCACACCCTGCCATCAGCAGGAACAAAAGACTGAAAGAACTCAACAATAGGGGACTACCACGCTTCATCATCTTCACTTTCCTTCCACATTGACGGCGAAGTTGCGCGCCGGCCCACGAATTTCAGCTTGTGGTGTTTTCACGCGCACCGACTCCGGCGCTGCATTGGCCAGATTGCCTGCCTCGATCGTCACCGCACCACGTTTGACGAAAGCATCGAATGCCCCCATGTAGGTCGTCGAGTCGTAGGCATAGCGCTCAAGCAGGACCTCGCCATTCGGCCCCATCGAAAGCATGGAGTTATCATTGAACATCAGGCCAACCGAGCCATTGCCCTCAGTCAGAATGACATCATTTTCCTTGAGCCTTACCCCAACCGGGGCTGGAAATTTCTGGCCGGCGCGCTCCAGCGCCACGATGCCGCGCGACACCTTGATCTGCCCAACCCAAGGCGAAGCCTGGGCACTGGCATCGGCTACCATGCTTAACGCCAGAACGCTCCCCAGCAGAGGAGCCATCATC
The DNA here is from genome assembly GCA_964293845.1 of uncultured Dechloromonas sp. Taxonomy (GTDB): domain Bacteria; phylum Pseudomonadota; class Gammaproteobacteria; order Burkholderiales; family Rhodocyclaceae; genus Azonexus. The sequence goes on along the minus strand of CAXYZX010000060.1, from coordinate 1,887 downwards.
ACTGAAAAGGTTTTCAAACCCGCCTCCTTGTTATTGGTCGTAATTCACTCGCCACGTCGAAGAACATTAACAAGCCGCATGGCATTGCGCAATGCCTGTGGCAGAATCATCTGCTTCTTAGTCGACAGCACTGCACGATGAAAATTGCCTCCTGGAATGTAAATTCACTCAAGGTTCGCCTGCCCCACTTGCTGGACTGGCTGGCTGAACAACAACCTGATGTGCTCTGCCTGCAGGAACTCAAGCTGGAAGATCACAATTTTCCACGCAGCGAAATCGAGGCGGCAGGTTACCAGGTCGCATTTTTTGGCCAGAAAACCTATAACGGCGTCGCGCTGCTAAGCCGCCAGCCAATCAGCAACGTGATATTTGGCAACCCGCACTTCCCGGACGAGCAAAAGCGACTGATCGCCGGCACGGTAGGTGATACCCGCGTTATTTGCGCCTACATGCCGAACGGCCAGTCCGTTGGCAGCGACAAATACGAATACAAACTACGCTGGCTGGATGCCTTGGCGGTCTGGGTTGCCGACGAACTGGCGGCCCACCCCAAACTGGCACTGGGCGGCGATTACAACATCGCTCCGGACGACCGCGATGTCCACAACCCCCAAGCCTGGGCCGGCATGATTCTTTGTTCCGCCCCGGAGCGCGCCGCCTTCCAGCGTCTGCTCGACATCGGGCTGAAAGACAGTTTTCGGCTGTTCGAACAGCCGGAGAAAACCTATTCCTGGTGGGACTACCGTATGCTCGGCTTCCAGAAGAATCAGGGGCTGCGTATCGATCACGTCCTGCTCTCCCAAGCGCTGAGCGAGAAGTGCACAGCTGCCGGCATAGATCGCGCCCCCCGCAAACTCGAACGCCCATCCGACCATGCCCCGGTCTGGGCCACTGTGGATTGATTGAGTGATGACTGTTGCGGTCGACTGCGAAAAACTGCTGAATTTATATCCCACCCTGGCTGGCCTGCCTGCCGACCGCATTGCCTCTTTGCTGCAGCCCCAAGCCGTGATGAAAATACCCGCCGGTAGCCAGGTTTTCGCCGAGCACCACCCCTGCCGAGGGTTCCCGTTAGTGCTGGAAGGCAGTATCAAGGTCGTCAAACAAGCAACGAGTGGGCGCGAACTTTTACTCTATCGGGTCGCCCCCGGCGGCTCCTGCATCATCAGCTCCAGTTGCCTGCTTGGGCATAGCGATTACAACGCCCGCGGCATCGCTGAAACACCACTCACCCTGCTCGCCCTGCCGGTTCCGTCTTTTGCCGCCCTGATGATCGAAAGCACACCGTTCCGTGATTTTGTCTTTCATCTTTTCGCCGAACGGATCAGTGAACTCATGCAACTGGTCGAGGAGGTCGCTTTTGCTCGTCTCGACCAGCGTCTTGCCAAACTGATACTGGCGCGCAACGAAGTTTCACTCAATGTCACCCACCAGCAACTGGCCGACGAACTCGGCAGCGTCCGCGAAATTGTCAGCCGGCTGCTCAAAGGCTTTGTAGCACAAGGGCTGGTCAGCCTCGGGCGCGAGCAATTAAGCATCACAGATCGCGACGGCTTGCAGAAAATTGCCTCTGTGTGACTCAAGTTACATACACCGCGACCAGCCGCCGCTAAAGTCCGCTCCGTACCCACAACTCAACGGAGAACACATCATGAAAAGCAATGTTGGCGGCATCGACAAAATCCTTCGCATCGTCGCTGGTGCTGGCCTGATCGGCGCTACGGTAGCCGGTCTGCTACCAGCTTGGGGCTACATCGGCATCGTTCCGCTTGCCACAGGGTTGATGGGTTGGTGTCCGGTTTACCCGCTGCTCGGCATGAGCACCTGCCCAATGAAGAAGTAAAGCAAGCACCCTTGCGAAAAACCCGGCCAAGCCGGGTTTTTTTA
>CAXYZX010000059.1:0-15095 GCA_964293845.1 uncultured Dechloromonas sp. | reverse complement strand
CCGAGGAGATGGCGGGTAAACAGGCCGTTGGCATCGTCAGAGCCTTCGAAGCCATCGCTGGCAATCCGGCCGGGTGCCGTGGCGAAGGAAATATAGGTACCGATCGGCGCATCCATCTGCACCAGCCCTTGCGTCGCCGAGCGCCCCGAGCGGGTGAATGGATTGTTACGGCAGGCATCGAGAATGACGATGTTGATGCGGTTTCGCGCACTTTCCATCTTGTCGAGCAGGGCGCCAACTTCCATCGCGGTGTAGGCCACCTCATCCTCGCGCATCAACTCGGCAGCAACCGGAATCAGATAGTTACGGCCCTTGATCTGCATACCGTGACCGGCATAGTAAAAAACGCCCACCCCGCCGCCGCTACGCAGTTTGTCGCCAAATTGGCGAACCGCGATGCTCATTTCCTTGAGCGAGGCATTTTCGAGCAGACTGACCTGAAAGCCCAGTTCGGTGAGCGCCTTTTTCATCGCCCGGGCATCGTTGACCGGATTAACCAGCGGACTGGCGGCGTAATTGCTGTTGCCAATGAGCAATGCTGTACGTGGTTCGCCAGGGATGGCGTAACTCGGCGTGGCAGGCGTCTGGGCACCAGCTGCAAAAGCCAAGAGGCTGAGCACCAGCAGTAATTGGTGCTTGAGAACCGGTCCGAGTCGTGTCAGTGCGTGCATGGGTCAGTTTTGTCGTAAGGGTGGCTGGCCGAATCGGCGCCGAAGTCAGACGGTGAACCTGGCGTTGGCCCAGTTCAGGAATTTTTTACCCAAGGCGGGATCGCCCATTTCGTCGGCAAGTATTTTGAAAAGCTCCTGACGATTGCTCGTTCGCAAAACGCAGCGCTTGAGAACAATTCGCGCAATGGCGCCGATCTGGTCTGCCAGCTCAGTCTCAAGTTGCGACAACATCTCGGGATCGAAACTGCCTTGGCCGTTGGTGGAGGGAATCGTTTTCGACTCCACGCCGCTATTTGCCGGCGCCGAGTGATGACTTCCCTGAGCCTGAGGTAGCAAATGCGCTATTTGATTCAAAAACTTTTGTTGTGCCGATTCTTCGTGCACATGGCCAGCGAGGGCTGCGCTCAATGTCGCCCAGTCTTTGGCGCTGACCAGCGCCTTTTTAAGCACCACACTGGCAATCGGCCCGATGTATTCGGCCAGGGCACTTTGAATAGCCGATTGCGCACTCGGCTCCAGGGCAAAGACCATAGCCTGTGCTGGCGATGCCGTAACCACCTCTTCCGCACGTGGCACCGCCTGAGCGAGTGATTGCGCATAAACCGCCGCATCCTGTGGACGGGAGGCCGGATCGAGTGCGAGCGCCTGATCAATAAGGCGCAGAAATTCAGGCGAGAAAGCTGGCGTAGCCGCACATTCGGCGAGTCGGGGCTGCTTATCGTCAAGCAAGCGCAGCGGCGCATCAACAGGTCGCAAACCGGTGATCAGCGTATATGCCACCGCTGCCAGAGCGTAAATATCACTGGCCGCATTGAGCCGCCCTTCCAGACAATAACTTTCAATGGGCGCGTAGCCGGGAACAAGCGCGAGGCGTTGCTCTCCGTCGCTCTCTTCCGCACCGGAAAAACTGGCCGAGGGTGGAAACAGGACAGGGCTGCCATCGCTGCGCATCCTGATCCGCGCCGGGCAAACTTCACCATGCACCAGAGCGGCGCTGTGCATGGCCGCCAAAGCATCCAGAAGCGGCAGGAGAACTGAAAGCAGAGTACGTTGATCAAACTGGCCCAGCGTTGCCCGCCACGCCATCAGTGAGGCGCAGGCTTCATACTCGCTAACTGTGCAAACCGTGTCGTTGGCAAGGAAGAGACGCAGAACACGAGTAATGTTGGGATGGCGGATGGCAGCAATCTGGCGCGCCTCCTCCGTCAAACGCCGCACGGCTTCGGCCAGAACCCCGGCTTGATGTTTGAAGAGCGGCACCACCGTGCCACTCGCACTACGGGTCGCGATCCGGATCGGCAAGAGTTCGCGAATGACGACGGTCGTACCGAGGATTTTGTCCTCGGCCAGATAAGTCAGCCCAACGCTGGCGCTGGCCAGCAGGCGCAGCACGCGGTAGTCCGCCCATTCATAGCCCGGTGCCAGCGCATGGGCGCCAGCCGGGTGCAAGTCCTGCGCATCCACACCTGAACTCACTGATCGAGCATCTGCATGGCTTTTTTGAGACTACGCGCCATCCGGTTGAAGACGACAGCCAGTCGTGAGACTTCGTCCTTGCCCGTTTCATCAAGCTCGGGCACATCAAGCTTGCCCTTGCTGATCTCGCTCGCCACATCGGCCATACGCTCCAGCGGGTTGAGCACGAAACGGGTCAGCATGACATGCAGTGAGAGAAAGATCACCGCGAAGACGCCCAGCAATGAAGCCATGAAGGTGTAGAAGGCCTTATCGGCCTTGGCGATCGGCAGCAGCATGGGCACGGTGACGATCTGTGCGCCGATGATTTCGTTGAGCTGCCAGCCAAAGCCATTCGACTCGCCATAAAGCTTGATCATCGAAGCGGGAGCCAATGCTGGTGTCGTGTGACAGGCCAGACATGCCGGGTTCTTGATCTGGATCGGTTTGGCGATGTAAAGCATGCGCGCATCGCCCTGCATGCGCTCGCCGACAATCATTTCAGCCTTGTCGGGCGCCTGACGATAAGCGTTGATGATATCCGTTTCCCATTCGCTGGCCCGATCACGCGGGTTGGTCGGGTTGAGCGCCGCCTCCTTGTAGCTGTATTCCGGGAACTTCTTGCGTACCTCGTTCAGGGTTTCGGTCGCGGCGAAAGCGGGCACGGTTTGCGGCAGGAATTCGACATCAAGCCGTGGGTCGAGATGCGGCTTGATCTGGTTAGTTGTATAGGTACGCGTCGCAAGCGCCGTTTCCATCAACAGGGTCGCGTGCTGCATGACCTCGTCACGGGCATTGTTCTGCAGCAACCGGTAACCGAAGATCCCGGAAACCAGCATGCCCATGAGCAGGATGCCGAGCAAACAAAGGTTGAATTTTAGTCGTAGTCCCATGCCCCGCCCCCAAGCGAAAAGTCGAATCTGACGGGCAATTATAAAGTGTCAGTCAGGAATCGTTGACGCATTCTGGCCTGTGTTCAGCGCCCTTTCCCAGCGTTTCGCAAGCTTGCCGCAACATATAAATCAGCGTATCCTTATATACATGAAAACGAGACTGATTTTTGGCCTACTTTTGGCGTTGACCGCAACCGTAGCGAGTGCAGAGCCAACAGCTCAGGCGCAGCAACTGACTACCATTACCGTGCAACCGCATGCGGTCGACCTCACATTCCCCGCCGAGTCGCTGGTTGAAGCGGTGCAGCAGACCACCGTCGGCGCGCAGATTGCCGGTCGCGTGCTGGAAGTCAAAGCCGATGCCGGGCAAAGCGTCAAAAAAGGTGACTTGCTGATGCGCATTGATGCGCGTGAGGCCGCCGAAGCCGCACGTGGTGCCGAAGCGCAGTACATCAATGCCAAAGCTACTTATGACCGCAGCAAGAGCCTGAAGGATCAGAAATTTCTCAGCCAGGCCGCCGTCGACAAGGCGCGGGCTGATCTCGATGCCGCCTCGGCTAATCGCTCGGCAGCCGGTGCCAGCCAGAGCCACGCCAATATTCTGGCGCCGATCAGCGGCATGATCGCCCGCCGCCAAGCCGAACTCGGCGACATGGCGACGCCCGGCAAACCTCTATTCACCATTTACGAACCGGGTGGATTACGCGTCACTGCCAGCATTCCGCAATACCGGCTCAAGGAAATGCGCAATGTCACAACTGCGCGTGTCGAGTTTCCCGAACTCGGCAAATGGGTGACGGCGACCGCCGTGACTGTGCTGCCGACCGCCGATGCCGCCACCCACGTTTCGCAAGTCCGCGTTTCCTTGCCGCCGGTGCCGGAAGCCACCCCCGGCATGTTTGCCCGCGTCCATTTTGTGCTCGGTCAAGCCAGCAAGATGACCGTGCCGGCCAGTGCTGTCGTCCGGCGCGGTGAAGTGGCGGCGGTGTATGTAATTTCTGCTGACCAGCGCACCAGCCTGCGCCAGTTGCGCCTCGGCGAAGCCGTCGGTGTCGGCGAGATCGAAGTACTGGCCGGCCTGGCCAGCGGCGACAAGGTAGTCACCGAGCCGGTCAAGGCCGGCATGCAACTGAAGTCGGCCAAGTAAGTGATGAGCAGCAACAACGACCAGCTCGGGATTTCAGGGCGCATTGCCGCCGCTTTTCAGGCATCGCGCATGACGCCGCTGCTGGCGCTGGTCGCCCTGCTGCTCGGCATTTTCGCCACGCTGATCACACCGCGCGAAGAAGAACCGCAGATTGACGTAACGATGGCCGACGTGCTGATCGCCTTTCCCGGCGCATCAGCCAAGGATGTCGAAAATCTCGTGGCGCGGCCAGCCGAGCAGGTGCTGTCGCGCATGCATGGCGTCGAACATGTTTACTCCATGTCGCGCCCCGGCATGGCGGTAGTCACTGTGCAGTTCGATGTTGGCGTCAAATACAACGATGCCGTGCTGCGCCTGTACGACACCGTGCATTCGCACCGCGACTGGCTGCCGCCCAACCTCGGCGTGCAGGAACCAGTGATCAAGCCGCGCGGCATTGACGATGTGCCGATTGTCGCACTGACTTTCTGGACCAAAGACCCAGAGCGTTCAGCTTTCGAGATGCAGCAGGTATCGCGTGCCGTCGAGATCGAACTCAAACGGATCAAGGGCACGCGCGATATTTCGACCATCGGCGGGCCGGACCACGTGATACGCGTCGAAATCGACAGCGAGCGGATGAACGCTTTCGGCCTGACGCCGCAGGATATTGCCGGCGCGCTCAAGGTGTCGAACGCCCTGCAATCCTCCGGCAGCCTGACCGCCGGCAATCGCGAAATACTGGTCCAGACCGGCACCTATCTCGAATCCGCCGCCGATGTAAGGCAACTGGTCGTTGCCGTGCGCGGCGAAGCCGGCAGCCGCAAGCCGATCTTCATGAGCGACGTGGCGAAGGTTGAAGACGGCCCCGACCAGCCGAAGAATTACGTCTGGTTTGGCAGCAAGGATGGCGAATTCCCCGCTGTCACCCTGCAATTATCGAAGCAACCCGGCGTCAATGCCGCCGATGTGGCAAATGCTACGGTCGACCGCATAAATCGGCTGAAAAATACGGTGATCCCGGATGGCGTTGAAGTCACCGTCACGCGCAATTACGGCGCCACGGCGACCGAGAAGGCGCAGAAGCTGATCGGCAAACTGGTCTTCGCCACCGCCTTTGTCGTGCTGCTGGTTTTCTTTGCGCTGGGCAGGCGTGAGGCGGTGATCGTTGGCGTCGCCGTGACCCTGACCCTTGCGGCAACGCTCTTTGCCTCCTGGGCCTGGGGCTTCACGCTCAACCGCGTCTCGCTCTTTGCGCTGATTTTCTCGATTGGCATTCTGGTCGATGACGCGATTGTCGTGGTCGAGAACATCCACCGCTGGCAAGCCCTGCATCCGGAAAAATCGCTGTTCGAAATCATCCCGCCCGCCGTTGATGAAGTGGGTGGCCCGACCATACTGGCGACGCTGACGGTGATCGCCGCCCTGCTACCGATGGCCTTCGTCACTGGCCTCATGGGGCCATACATGAGCCCGATCCCGATCAATTCCTCGATGGGCATGGCGATTTCGCTGGCGGTGGCGTTTGTCGTCACGCCGTGGCTGGCGCTCAAGCTGATGAAGCCGCACGGCACTGGTGGCGACGAACATCAGCCATCGAAGCTTGACGTCAAGCTCGACAGCACCTTCCGCAAACTGCTGACGCCTTTTCTTGATCCACTAAAAGGCGGCGCGGCACGGGTCAAACTGGCCATCGCCATCGTCCTGCTCATTCTCGGTTCAGTTTCACTGGCCTATTTCCAGCTCGTCGTGCTCAAGATGCTGCCGCTCGACAATAAGAGTGAATTCCAGGTCATCCTCGACATGCCGATCGGCACTCCGGTTGAAGAAACTGCCCGCGTCCTGCATGAAATCGGAGCCGAACTGGCAACGGTTGAGGATGTGACCAATTACCAGGCCTATGCCGGCACGGCCAGCCCGATCAATTTCAATGGTCTGGTCCGCCAGTATTACCTGCGCGCAGCGCCGGAAAAAGGCGACGTGCAGGTCAATCTTGCCGACAAACAGCAGCGCAGCCGCAGCAGCCACGAAATCGCTGGCGCCGTGCGTGCGCGTATCGAAGCGATCGGCAAGAAGAACGGTGGCAACGCCAAGGTGGTTGAAGTGCCACCCGGCCCGCCGGTGATGTCGCCCATCGTTGCCGAAATCTACGGCCCCGACTACAAGGGCCAGATCAGCGTCGGCAAGCAGGTGCGCGGCGTTTTCGAGAAGACAAAAGACCTGGTTGCGGTCGACGACTATATCGACGCCGATTCTCGTAAAACAATTTTGCACGTGCTACAGAGCAAGGCAGCCCTGCTCGGTGTCGCCCAGAGCGACATTGTTGAAGTCGTCAGCATGGGCCTTGCCGGGCAGGATGTAACACCAGCGCGCAATGCCGACTCCAAGTTTGAAATCCCGGTCCGCATCACCCTGCCCGCCGAGAAACAGTCCAATCTCGATGCCCTGCTCAAACTCCGCGTCCGTTCGCGTGACGGCCAACTGGTGCCGGTTTCCGAACTGGTTGAAGTCCGCGATCAGGCACGCGAAAAAGCCATCTATCACAAGGATCTGCTGCCGGTGGTCTATGTCGTCGGCGACATGGGCGGCAAGCTCGACTCACCGCTTTACGGCATGTTCGACGTCCGTTCGCAGATCAACGGCATGGCGCTCAAAGAAGGCGGCACGCTGGGCGAATGGTTCATCCACCAGCCCAACGACCCCTACGCCGAATACAGCGTCAAATGGGATGGCGAATGGAAAGTCACCTACGAAACCTTCCGCGACATGGGCATCGCCTACGGCGTCGGCCTGATCCTGATCTACCTGCTGGTTGTCGCCCACTTTGGCTCATATCTGGTGCCGCTGATCATCATGGCGCCGATTCCGCTGACCATCATCGGCGTCATGCCCGGCCACGCGCTGTTCGGCTCACAATTCACCGCCACTTCGATGATCGGCATGATCGCGCTGGCCGGCATCATCGTCCGCAATTCAATTTTGCTGGTTGATTTCATCAAGCAGCAGGTTGCGGCCGGTATGGACTTTCACGATGCCGTGATCCAGTCTGCCGCCGTGCGTGCCAAACCGATTGCGCTGACCGGGCTGGCCGCCATGCTCGGCGCCATGTTCATCCTTGACGACCCGATCTTCAACGGACTCGCTCTCAGCCTGATCTTCGGCATTCTGGTCTCCACCCTGTTAACCCTGGTGGTGATCCCCGTTCTCTACTTTTCCGCCTTCCGCAAGGAGCATCAATCATGACCATAGAACGCATCATCCGCATCATGGCCGGCTTTTTCATCCTGCTTTCCTTGGCCCTCGGCTTTGACGGCAGCCCGATCTTTGTTTCGAAATGGTTTCTCGCCTTCACCGCCTTTGTCGGCTTCAATTTGCTGCAAAGCGGCTTTACCGGCTTCTGCCCGCCCGAAAAACTATTGGCCAAATTTGGCGTCAAACGTAGTAACGGTGGTAGCTGTAGCAGTTGACCCCTGCTTGACCAAAATCAACTACCGCGCGCCACAATCTCACTACACTCCCGATCGGGGGGATACGTTGTCTGGCAAGGTAATTCACGGTCTTGCTGAAATCTTGGCTGACACTTGACAATGTGTTCACAAGGGCTAGGCTACCCCCCATTCAGAGAGACTCAGTGGAGGCGGGGTTTTGAATTCCCAGGTAAAAACTGCAGTGAATCAACCATTGCAAGAAACCGAAGAGGCGCTTAAACAAGCCCTCAGCGAGTTGCATGGCATTTTCAACACTGCCGTTATGGGCATAGTTTTGCTCCGTCATCGCAAGATTGACCGCTGTAACCGCCGCACGGAAGAGCTGTTCGGCTACGCAGAAGGAGAGATGACTGGCTGCTCGACCCGCATCTGGTATGACGATGAGGAAACCTGGGATTTTGTCGGCCGTGATGTATACGCTGAACTCACCGCCGGCCGCGAAGCATTTCGCGAACTATGGTTCAAGCGTCAGGACGGCACCCATTTCTGGGGCCGACTTGCTGGTCGAGCCCTTGACACGGCCGACGTCTATGCTGGCTCGGTCTGGATAGTCGAGGATCTGACCGTCGAAAAAGCTGAGCATGAAGAGTTGTTGCTGGCGCGCAAGATTTTCGAAGTCAATTCCGAAGCCATCATGGTTACTGATGCCAAAAACCGCATCGTCCGGGTTAATGCGGCTTTTGAGTCGATTACCGGCTACCGCGAGGCCGAAGTCATCGGTGGTGACCCGAAAATGCTCGGCTCCGGGCGTCACTTTCCCGAATTTTTCGTCAACATGTGGAAAACCCTGCGCGAGCATGGTCACTGGGAAGGTGAAATCTGGGACAAGCGCAAGGACGGTAGCGAATACCCGAAATGGGTGCACATCGACACCATTCGTGACAACAACGCCCAGGTTTCTCATTACGTCGCCGTTTTTTCCGACATTTCCGAGCGCAAGGCCAGCGAGGAGCGCATTCGCTACCTCGCCCAGCACGATGCACTGACCGGCCTGCCCAACCGCTTCACCCTCGCCGTTCATCTCGAACACGCCCTGGCACGCGCTGAACGGGCCGGTGAAAAAGTCGGCCTGATGTTCATCGACCTCGACAACTTCAAGGCGGTCAACGACACACTGGGCCACCATATTGGCGATCTGCTGCTTTGCGAAGTGGCACGCCGCATCACTGGCGCCGTCAGAAAATCCGACATCGTCGCCCGCATTGGTGGCGATGAATTTGTCGTCGTTCTTGAATCCGCGCGCCTGCCTTCCGATGCCGGGATGGCCGCGCAAAAGATTATTGAACGACTGGGTGATGCCGTACCGGTCAGCAGCAACGAACTGCACACCACGCCCTCGATTGGCATTGCCGTTTTTCCTGACGATGGCAGCAACAGTGACATGCTGATGAAAAACGCCGACCTCGCCATGTACCATGCCAAGAGCGCCGGGCGTAACAACTACCAGTTTTACGCCGAACACATGAATCAGGCGGCGGCCGTCCGCGTCCAGATGGAAGGTCGCCTGCGCGCCGCCATGGCAGCAGATGAATTTTCATTGCACTTTCAGCCGCAAATCAATCTGCTCAACGGTCAGGTCAGCGGCTGCGAAGCGTTGATTCGCTGGCACAACGCGGACCTTGGCTGGGTGCCCCCGGCCAGCTTCATCCCGCTCACCGAAGAAATTGGCCTCATCGTGCCGCTCGGAGAATGGGTGTTACGGCGCGCCTGCGAAACCGCCAAAAGCTGGCTGGATGACGGCATCACCTTCGGCGCCATGGCCGTCAATATCTCGCCACAACAGTTCCGCCAGCGCGACTTCCCGCAGCGCGTTGAAAGCATATTGCTGGAAACCGGTTTGCCGGCAACTTATCTGGAACTGGAAATTACCGAAAGCACCATCATGGATAGTGCCGAAATCGCCGTCATCATGATGATGCGCCTCAAGGAACTCGGCGTGACGCTGGCCGTTGACGATTTCGGCACCGGCTACTCGTCGCTGGCCTACCTCAAGCGCTTCCCGATTGATCGCCTGAAGATTGACCGTTCCTTTGTCACTGATCTCGAAACCGACGCTTCCGATGCAGCAATTGCGACGGCCGTTATTGGCCTCGCCCACTCGCTTGGCCTGTCAGTTGTCGCCGAAGGAGTCGAAACCCAGGGGCAATCCAACTTCCTGCACCAGCGCGGCTGTGATAGCGTTCAGGGTTACTTTTACTGCCGCCCCGGGCCTGCCGACATTGCTGCCGAATTCTGCCGTCAGCGAGGCCACTAAGGGCAGCTCGCTTCGGAGTCTGCTATGAATATTGGTTTTATCGGCCTCGGCATCATGGGGCGCCCGATGGCGCTCAATCTGCTCAAGGGTGGCCACCATCTCACCGTCTGGGCCCGCCGCGCCGAATCCATGCAACCACTGCTGGCAGCGGGCGCCAAGGCGGCGGCCAATGCGACCGAAGCCGCCCGTGGCAACGAACTGGTGATTTCCATGGTGGCCGATGCGCCGGATGTCGCCGAGGTCATGCGTGCGGTCGCCGCTGTCGGTCAGGCCGGGCTGGTCGCCGTCGACATGAGCACCATCGCCCCGGCCGCCGCACGAAAAATCGCTGAAGACCTCGCGGCGGCAGGTGTTGATTTCGTTGATGCGCCGGTTTCTGGCGGCGAAGTCGGGGCCATCGCCGGCACCCTGTCAATTATGGCCGGCGGTTCTGGACATGCTTTTGCCCGCGCCAAACCGGCTTTCGAATGCATGGGCAAGAATATCGTGCATGTTGGCGAATCCGGCGCCGGGCAGGTCACCAAGGCCGCCAACCAGATCGTTACCGGCATGGGTGTATTAGCCGTCGCCGAAGCCTTTGCTTTTGCCGCCAAAAACGGCGTTGACCGCAGCAAGGTGCGCGAAGCCCTGCTTGGCGGCTTCGCTTACTCAAAAATCCTTGAGAACCACGGTCAGCGCATGCTGGATCGCAACTTCAAGCCTGGCTTCAAGAGCTGGATGCACGAAAAAGACCTCAATATCGTCATGCAGACCGCCCACGAACTAGGGCTTTGCTTGCCCGGCTCGGCGGCGACAGCGCAGATGTTCAACGCCATGGTCGGCTCCGGCATGGGCGAGGAAGACTCGATTGCTGTCTTGAAACTCCTGGAGCGACTGTCGGGGCAGGAATGAAAGTCGGGTTTATCGGACTGGGCGCCATGGGCCGCCCGATGGCGCTGCACCTGCACCGCGCAGGCCATGAATTATTTGTCTGGGCACGGCGCCCGCAAAGTGCTGCTGATCTGCCGGCAACCCTGTGCGCAACGCCCGCCGAACTTGGGCGCAATTGCGCCGTCGTGTTTACCGTCGTCACCTCCAGCGCCGATGTCGAGAGCGTCGCGCTCGGCAAGGATGGCCTGAGCGAGGGCATGGCCAGCGGCTCGATACTCGTCGATTGCTCGACCATCGCCCCCGCCAGCGCCCGCCACATCGCCGCGAAACTGGGCGAAAAAGGCATACACCTGCTCGATGCCCCGGTCTCCGGCGGTGAACAGGGCGCCATTGATGCCACGCTGGCGATCATGGCTGGTGGCGAGGCGGCAGTTCTCGAGCGCGTACGCCCGCTACTCGAATGTCTGGGCCAACGCATCGTGCACATTGGCCCCAATGGCGCCGGCCAGGTCGCCAAGGCGTGCAACCAGATGATCATGGTCGCCGCCATCGAAGCCGCCGCCGAAGCGATGCGTCTTGCCGCCGCATCCGGTGTTGATTGCGCCAAAGTCAGACAGGCCTTGTCCGGCGGTTCCGCCGCCTCACGCGTACTCGACGTGATGGGTGAGCGCATGGTCAAACGTGATTTTTCAGCGGGGATAGAGGCCCGCCTGCACCACAAGGATTACGGCCTGGTGCTGGAATCCGGAAGAAAATCCGGCGTTCCCATGCTGTTGACCGCAACCATTGGCCAGCAACTTAACGCGCTGATGGCATTGGGCTTTGGCCATGATGACAGCTCATCGCTGCTGCGCGTACTGGAGGCGAAATGAGCCAGATCGCCCAACTATCGGAAGCCGAAATCGAAGAGCGCTTCCATATTGCCGGCCTGACCGCCATCCAGTTCACCCTGAGCGGCTACGCCGAACACAAGGTGGCATTCACAGTTCAGTTTGCCGAAGGCAGGGAGCACTTCCTGACCACCCTGCTTGCGGTTGATGCCGAGCAGGGTTGGCTGATCATCGACTGCAGCGGCAGCGCCGATCTTAACGAGCGTTTCCCCGAAAGCGGGCGCAATGTGTTTGTCGCCCGCCCGGGCGGCATTCATGTTCAGTTCAGTAGCGGGCCGGCGCGGAAAATTTCCTTTGAAGGCGCCCCGGCTTTTGCCGTAGATCTTCCGAAATTCATCATGCGCATGCAGCGGCGAGAATGTTTCCGCATCGAAACACCGCGCGTTCGCCCACTGCAATTTCATGCCCGTCTGCCCGGCAACGAGTTGCTGACGCTCCCCGCGCACGACATTTCTGTCGCCGGCATTGGCCTGAACGCCAGCAATGATTACGGACTAAGCCAGGGCCTGAGCCTCGCCAACTGCCGCTTCGCCCTACCGGAAGACGAGCACGACGTTTTCCTTGAGGCTGCTGTTCGCCACATCACGGCGCAAGAAACACGCGCCGGTGTCACGCAATATCGCCTCGGGTTGCAGTTCTCAAACCTGCCACGCGCCGAAGAAAACCGCTTGCAACGTTACATCGCCCACCTCGAACTGGAGCGCCACGAGTTGAGCTGAGCCTGGTGCCAGAGCAGCCACAAGACATGGCGTATTGGCATAGTATTAAGCTTTTCTGATACTGGCTCTCAAACAATGTCTGCCATCAGACGCTTCCTTCTTCCTCTGCTGCCCAAATGGATGGGCAACTATCGTCGTCAGTTGCTTGCCGAGGATGTTACCGCCGGTATCATTGTTGCCGTGCTGGCCTTGCCGCAAAGTCTTGCCTATGCCTTGCTCGCCGGCTTGCCGCCACAGGTCGGGCTGTATGTCAGCATACTGCCGGCCATCGCCTATGCGTGGGTTGGCAGTTCTATGGTGCAGGCCGTTGGACCGGTCGCCATTACCGCGATCATGACCTTCAGCGTGCTTCAGCCACTGGCTGTGCCGGGTTCAGCGCTGTACATTCAAATGGCCGCCTACCTGGCCTTGATGTCGGGCGTGCTGCTCTGCGCCAGCAGTTTTCTGCGCCTCGGCTTTCTCTCGCAATTGCTCAGCCGCCCGGTTATTCAAGGCTTTGTTTCCGGTTCGGCACTGCTCATCATCCTCAGTCAGTGCCGTCATCTCCTTGGTCTCAACACCAGCAGCAGCGACCTGCCAGCCCTGGCCACAGCACTGCTTGCCCTCTTCTCCAGCGGGCTCCACCCCGCCGCCCTCATCGGTCTCGCCGGGCTGGCTATCCTCGTCTTTGCCCGTAGCCTGCTGCCACAGTTGCTGGCGCGCATGCGTTTGCCCGGCACTTGGGCAACATTCATCGTTCGCCTGATGCCACTGGCCGTAGTCGCGGCGGCAACCGGCGCCGTCGTCGGCTTCGATCTGGAAAAAAAAGGGGTCGCCGTAATCGGCCAGATCAGCGCCGGGCTACCGGATTTTCACTGGTTCATTCCCGACCCTGCCCTGCTTTCCCAACTGGCGGTACCGGCTGCGCTAATGGCCTTGATCGGCATGGTGCAAAATATTGCAATGGCCCAGGCCCTGGCAATCAAGCGACGTGAGCGGGTCGATGCCAATGGCGAACTGCTTGGTCTGGGCGCGGCCAATATGGTGGCTGCCGTTTATGGCGGCATGCCGGTTGGTGGTGGCTTGTCGCGTTCGGCCCTCAATGTGGCCGCTGGTGCCCAGTCACCACTGGCAACGATAGTCTCGGCCAGTGTCATGGCGGCGATTGTCGCCGGCCTCGCCTCCTCCTTCTCGCGCCTGCCGCTGGCTGTGCTGGCGGCCAGCATTATCGTTGCCGCCTTTTCGATGATTGATCTCAGATCGCTGCGCGATGCCTGGGCCTATGATCGTGCCGATGCGCTGGCCTGGCTGGCGACGGCGGGCGGTGTGCTCTTCCTCGGGCTTGAGCGCGGCATCGAGCTGGGCATTCTGCTCTCCCTTGCCACCTTGCTGGTGCACGCCAGCACCCCGCATATCGCTCGACTGGGACGCATTGCCGGTAGCGAACATTTCCGCAACACCGATCGCCACGAAGTTGAAACCATCCCCGGCGTGGTCTTTCTCCGGATCGACGAAAGCCTGTTTTTTGGCAACCTGAATGCCGTCGAGGCGCGCCTGAGCAGCGAACTCGAAGAGATGCCGGCCATTCACGACATGGTGCTGGTAATGAGCGCCGTCAATCGGGTGGACACCACCGCCATGGAAATGCTCTGCGATGCGAATCGCACACTTGGTGAACGCGGCATCAAGCTGCATCTGGCCGAGGTCAAGGGGCCGGTAGAGGACCGTTTGAGCCGCTCCCGTCTCTGGCCCTGCCTCACTGGAAAGGTCTTTCTCTCAGTTAACGATGCCTTTACCACACTGGCCGCCGGGCCCGACAAGGCAGGCTAGTCTTGCGCGCTGAGGGGCAGTTCCATCACCACCCGCAGCCCGTGACCAAGCCGATTTTCTGCGTAAATGTTGCCGTTGACCGCCGCCAAGACCCGACGGGCGATGGCCAGGCCCAGCCCGTAGCCTTCGCCCGGGTCGGCCCCGCGGAAGAAGGGGGTGAAGATGGCATCGAGTTCACTTTCAGGCACCCCCGGCCCTTGATCAGCGATGGCAATTTGGCAACGCTCGCCGGCCAATGCGGAGATTTCCAGCTTCACTGTCGCCCCCGCGGGAGAGAAGCGCAGTGCATTGCGCATAACGTTTTCTATAGCCCGGTGCAGCAATTCACCATTTGCCCGCACCTTGAAATTCGGCAGATTCTGGCAGTCGACCGCAACATTTCGCGCCGTTGCCTCAAAACGGGCATCTTCCAGCAAATCACCAAGCAATTCAGCCAGATCGACTGACTCAAGCACCATTCCAACGCCAGCCTCAAGGCGTGACAGGGTGAGCAGTTCGCCAACCAGCCGGTTCATCCGTTCGCCCTCGCGTTCAATGCGTTGCAGGCTGTTCTCCATTCGTGCCGGTTGCTGGCGGGCTAAACCAATCGCGGCGTGCAGGCGGGCCAGCGGTGAGCGCAATTCATGCGAAACGTCATGCAACAATCGTCTCTGGCCATCCATCAGCGCCCGCAACTGGCTTGTCATGCGGTCAAAATCGTGTCCGAGATCGGCCAGTTCGTCACGCCTTCGCCCCATGCTGCCGCCGATCTTGGCCTCGAGATTGCCTGCGGCAACCGCCTCGAAAGCACCACGCAACTGGCGGATCGGCTTGGCGATATACCAGGCCAGACCGGCGGCACAGAACAGGCTGGCGAGAAGGCCGGCAATCAGTACCGGCACCGGGGGTGACAGACGACTAGGCGGCGGTCGATGGCGATC
>CAXYZX010000058.1:0-15120 GCA_964293845.1 uncultured Dechloromonas sp. | reverse complement strand
CCCCACGCAGGGGCCATGTGGCGTTCGCGAAAGTGAATTCTACTCGCCTATGCGGTCAAGTATCTCGCGAGCCTGGAGCACCAGATCTGGAGGCCCCTCCAGAGCGACCTCTTGAAGTAACTCACGAGCACCTTCAAGATCACCCATTTCTTCATAAGCCTTGGCCAGATCGAGCTTGGTACTAACCTCCTCGCGCTGGGCCTCTGAGAAATCAGGCTCCGAAACTGCAGGAAGCTCTGGAACTTCTTCAGCAACTGCTTCGATGGCAGCCGACTTCGTTGATTCTGCCGTAAATGAAGGCATCGATGGCGGCGGTTCATCAGCCGACAAATCAAGGTTGATTGATCCGATATCATAGCTTGGCACCTGCATCGGCTGGCCAAGAACTGTTGAGTCAGTCAGGCGAACATCAAACTCAAGCGACTCGTCCTCATCGATAGTCAACGGCGTTGCCGCAGGAGCAACTGCAGGCTTAGATTCCTCGGCGAGAGCTTCCATCATCGGCTCGAACTCTTCACCCATGCCGATACGGAGCACATCCGGATTCACCACCGTTGCGGAAGAATGGTCAGCATCCGTATCCAACTCAAAATCAACAACCGGAGCGACCGGCTCAAACTCAGGTTCGGCGGCAAAGTCAGAGGCAACCAAAGTTTCATTGCCGACGAAGGTGCTGGTCATTGGGTCAATTGCCCTCATCACCAAGGCATCATCCGGTGAAAAGTCTGAGGGTTCACTCTCTGACTCAGCCAGAATTGCGCCGACATTCGTTACTGTACCAAGATCAAAATCAATGATTTCAGTTTCTAATGAATTCGGAACTGACTCCACCACAACAGGCTCTGGCTCCGGCTCAGATGTCGCCAAAGGTACCGAGGCAACACCCAAATCAAAGTCCAAAGCATTACTGTCTCCAGTACCTATGGTGCTAATGAACTCCGGCTCAGGCTCAGGATCCGGTGCCAGGATTCTTCCAGGCTCGACACTCGTTGAACCAAGATCAAAATCCAGGCTCGTCACATCGTCGACCGCAACAGAACTAGTTTCATCCGGAATATCAAACGAGAAATCAGGCTCACCGGCTGGAATTTCAAGTAGATCACTGACCATTGGCTCACTGGCCACCGGCTCAGCGCTGATGTAGGTATCGTCGAGATTGGGTTCAGCCAGCGCTGCTTGCGCCAGCATGCCTGCAGACACCGCCAATGTAGCCTTGGCCAGCTCTGGCGAAACAATCATCGTCGCATCAGCATCAAATGCTGGCGTTGCAGTGCGCCCCGAAGAATAAAGTGGATTTTCCGGGTCGAGAGCCGCCCCCATCACCGCAACTTTCGTCCACTCAGCCCCCGTCCCGCCGGTTTGCGCGTAAAGCTCACTGGCCAACGTCTCGAACTGCTTCAGACTCTTGCGATTGGCGTAAATTTCCAGAAGCTTGGCATGGATCGCGGTACGCTGCGGATCCTTCTGCAAGGCTTCAATCAGGATTTCCTCCGCCTGCGCATCACGGCCATAAGCCATGTAGACATCAGCCTCGGCAACTGGATCAACTTCATCGGTATCAATCGTCCCCGGGCCAGTCTGACTAAAATCGCCCGTCTGCGGTGGCGTATTGCCGGTATCTACGCTTTGACCACCGGTCATGCGGAAAACCGAATTGGGCCCGAGACTGGAAGGTCCCGGAGCAGCTGTCGTTTCAGCCGGCCCATTGTCACGGCGACGCTTATAGAAGAAGTAGCCGGCAAGCAGAGCCAGTATCCCGCCGCCCCCGGCAAGCGGCAGCGGATCACTTAGCAATCCCTCGATAAAGCCTGGCTCGGGCTCTGGTTCAGGAGGCGGAGGAGGCGTTTTCTTTGGCTCAACCGGTGCTGCTGGCTTGGCTTCGACAATCTTGGGTGGCTCAGGCGGCTTCACCACCTCAACCGGCTTGGCCGGCTCTTCAGCCTTTACCGGCTCTACCTTCGGAGGCTCCGGTACCTTGGACGGCTCTACGGGTTTGGCAACTTCTACAGGTTTTGGCGCAACGACAGCGGCTGGAACAGGTGCCGGCTTCGGCTCATCTTTCTTGACCGCAGCCTGTTGCTGAAGCTCAGCCAGCTTCTGACTCTTGGTTTCGACGAGTTTTTGCAACTCACCAACATTCTTTTCTAGTTGCGCAAGGCGTTCCTGTGCATCTTTTAGTGCCCTGTCTTTGGCAAGCGCATCCTCACTGGCTTTCGCCGTAGCTGCCGCCTGAGCCGCCATCTCGGTACGCGAGACCTTGACCTGATCTTTGGGCAATTCCGCTGGCGCAGCCTTGTCCTCTACCTTGGGAGCAATTTTTCCGGAAGAAACCTGACCGCCGCTCTCCACTTTGCCAGGAGCAGCCGCAACCGCACTGGCGAGTTTCTGACGATAGGCATTCCAGTCGCTGGCCTGAGCAACATAAACCTTCCTCGCCTCAGACTGTGGAATAGCCTCAACCGAGGCTTTGTCGGGAATACTTAGAATGGCACCTGACTTCAGACGATTGATATTGCTACCAATAAATGCTTCCGGGTTGTTCTTGTATAAGCCAACCAACATCTGTTCGAGCGAAACCCCCTCGGGCTTGGTCTCTGCAGCAATTTTGCGCAGTGTTTCGCCCCGCTGAACCAGGTGCGTATCCGTACCTGAAGTTTTTTGAGGCTCAGCCGGTGCCTTGGTAGCCGCAGGCTTGGGAACAATTGGGGCAGGTCTCGGTGCCGGGGCCTTGCGTGGCGCAAACTCCCCATTCATGCCACCACCGGGTACGGTTTCGACAATTTTTGCCTCAGCGACAGAAACTGGGCGACTTGCCGCTTTGGCTGCGACCTCAGGCGGATCCAGCAGGAAAGTGTATTCCCTGACCAGACGACCTGACGGCCAATTCAACTCAACCAGAAAATCAAGGAAAGGTTCGTTAACCGGCTTTGACGAGCTAACCTTGATGACAGACTGGCCGCTGGCTCGTTTCTCTACCGTGAAACGCAAATCCATCAGAACCGAGGAATAGTCGATCCCAGCCTGACGGAATGCATCTTGAGGAGCAAGACGGGCGGTCATTCCAGCCGCCTCGTCACGCGAGGTATTCACCTCGAGCTCCGCTCGCAACGGCTGACCAAGCCCGGAAAGCACCGTGATTTTTCCAAGGCCCGCTGCCTCGGCAAGCCATGGCGTTACCGCCAGACAGGACGCTACTGCCAGTACGGCAGCGCGCTTCTTGAAATTTGAGTTCATCGTGTTTTTCACGGCGCCAGCCGAGCGTCGACTTTGGGACTTTTAAATTAACATCATGGACTTAGCAATGCAAGCTAAACCCGCTTCTCATTTAGGGCAATTTTTGCAAATTTGCGACAAATAAAAAACGGGGCCGTAGCCCCGTTTGTTCCGAACTCCGTAGAGATCAGGCATCCAGCAGGATACGCAGCGTGCGCCGCAACGGTTCCGCAGCGCCCCACAGCAACTGGTCGCCGCAGGTGAAGGCCGCCAGGTACTCTGGCCCCATCGCCATCTTGTGCAGACGGCCAACCGGAACGGTCAGCGTGCCGGTCACTGCCGCCGGGGTCAGTTCGCGCTCAGAGATTTCACGATCATTCGGCACGACCTTGGCCCACGGATTGGCCTTGGCCAGCATGTCGCTGATTTCGTCTAGCGGCACATCCTTCTTGAGCTTGATGGTCAGCGCCTGGCTATGGCAACGCATGGCACCAATGCGCACGCACAGGCCATCGATCGGGATTGAACCCGGCGAACGGAAAGCCGGACGGCCGAGAATCTTGTTGCACTCGGCACCACCCTTCCACTCTTCCTTGGACTGACCACCTTCAACCGGAACGTCGATCCAGGGAATCAGGGAACCAGCCAGTGGGGTGTTGCGGAAGTTCTTTTTCGGGAAGGCATCGGAGCGAATTGTCTCGGCCACCTTGCGGTCGATATCGAGAATGGCCGAAGCCGGATCGGCCAGCAGGTCAGCCACCGACGAATGGATAGCCCCCATCTGGGAAATCAGCTCACGCATGTTTTGTGCGCCAGCACCGGAAGCGGCCTGATAGGTCATGGAAGAAGCCCACTCGATCAGGTCGTTTTGGAACAAACCGCCGAGGCCCATCAGCATCAGTGAAACCGTGCAGTTGCCGCCAATCCAGTTCTTTCCACCCTTGACCAGCGCATCCTTCATGACATCCATATTGACCGGGTCGAGCACGATCACGGCATCATCTGCCATACGCAGCGCCGAAGCGGCGTCAATCCAGTGACCGTTCCAGCCGGAGGCGCGCAGTTTCGGGAAAACTTCCTTGGTGTAATCTCCACCCTGGCAGGTAATGATGATTTCGCACTGCTTCAGCGCGTCAATCGAAGAAGCGTCCTGCAACGGCAGTGAAGCCTCCTTGCCACCGAGCACCGGTGCTTTGCCACCAGCGGCGGAAGTGGAGAAATACACCGGGTCTATAAATGCGAAATCGCCTTCCTCAACCATGCGTTGCATGAGGACAGAACCGACCATACCGCGCCAACCAACCAGACCAACCTTCTTCATAGCATCACTCTCCGTGAAAAATCTTTGTATTTACAGCGCCGCCAGCACAGCGTCGCCCATTTCCCTGGTGCCGACCTTGTTGGTTCCGCGCTCGTAGATGTCGCCCGTGCGATAGCCTTGAGCCAACACCGCTTTGACCGCCTTTTCGATGCGCAGTGCCTGCTCTTCAAGGCTAAAAGTGTAACGCAGCATCATGGCCACCGAAAGGATAGTGGCCAGTGGATTGGCAATGCCCTTGCCGGCGATATCCGGTGCCGACCCGTGGGACGGCTCATAAAGACCCTTGTTTTTCTCGTCCAGCGAAGCCGACGGCAGCATGCCGATGGAGCCGGTCAGCATTGATGCCTCATCGGACAGGATGTCACCAAACATGTTGCCGGTGACCATCACATCAAACTGCTTCGGCGCCTTGACCAACTGCATAGCGGCGTTGTCGACCAGCATGTGGCTAAGTTCGACATCCGGATAATCCTTGCTGATCTCAATCATCACATCACGCCAGAGCTGGGTACATTCCAGCACATTCATCTTGTCGACCGAGCATAAGCGCTTGTCGCGCTTCTGAGCGGCCTGGAAGGCGACATGGCCGATACGGCGAATTTCCGACTCGCTATAAACCATGGTATTGAAGCCGACGCGCTCACCGTTTTCCTCACGTACACCACGCGGCTGACCGAAGTAGATGTCGCCGGTCAGTTCGCGGATGATCAGGATATCCAGCCCGGCAACCACTTCCGGCTTCAGCGTCGAAGCATTGGCCAGTTCCGGATACAAAATCGCCGGGCGCAGGTTGGCGAACAGATTCAAATCCTTGCGAATGCCGAGCAGACCGCGCTCCGGACGCTTTTCACGCGGCAACGTATCCCACTGCGGGCCACCAACGGCGCCAAGCAGAATGGCATCGGCCTCACGAGCCAGCTTCTGCGTCGCTTCCGGATAAGGATTGTCAGTCGCGTCGACCGCACATCCACCGAGCAGCCCTTCTTCCATCTCTAATTTGAGATCAAGCGCTTTCAGTACGCGCACCGCTTCAGCGATAATTTCAGGACCGATGCCGTCACCCGGCAGAACACAGACTTTCATAAATTCTCCTTGTTATGCAAACAGCCAGGGCTGGTTGATACGGCGTTTCTCTTCAAACTCACGAATTTTTTCAGCATGGCGCAGGGTCAGGCCTATATCGTCCCAGCCGTTAATCAGGCATTCCTTGCGGAAGGCGTCGATCTGGAATGAAATGCCATAGCCATCGGGACGAATCACCGCCTGCGCCTGCAAGTCGACCACCAGCTTGTAGCCAGGCGTCGCTTCCACCTGCTTGAACAGCGCCTCGACTTCCGCTGCGGGCAAGACGATAGGCACAATGCCGTTCTTGTAGCAGTTGTTGAAGAAAATATCGGCAAATGACTCGCCGATGATCGCCTTGAAGCCAAAATCGAGCAGCGCCCACGGCGCATGCTCGCGCGAACTGCCACAGCCAAAATTAGCACGGGTCAGCAGTACTTCGGCGCCTTGATAACGCGGCTGGTTAAGCACAAAATTCGGATTTTTCGGACGGTTGGTAGCATCCTGCCCAGGCTGACCAACATCCATGTAGCGCCATTCATCAAAGGCATTCGGGCCAAAACCGGAACGCTTGATCGATTTGAGAAACTGCTTCGGGATGATGGCATCGGTGTCGACGTTGTTACGGTCAAGCGGTGCAACCAGACCTTCGAGACGGGTAAATTTATCCATGACTTATTCTCAGAGGATGTCGCGCACGTCGGCAAAACGGCCGGCGATGGCTGCCGCTGCCGCCATCGCAGGACTGAGCAGATGGGTACGCCCACCGGGACCCTGCCGACCTTCAAAATTGCGATTGGAGGTCGAGGCGCAACGCTCACCAGGTTCCAGACGATCAGCATTCATCGCCAGACACATCGAACACCCCGGTTCGCGCCACTCAAACCCGGCCGCGACAAAAACCTTGTCCAGCCCCTCGGCTTCGGCCTGACGCTTGACCAGACCGGAACCCGGCACGGCCAGAGCCAGCTTGATGGTCGCCGCAATATGGCGCCCCTTGAGCACCGACGCAGCTTCACGCAAATCTTCAATACGTGAATTGGTGCACGAACCAATAAATACCTTATCAACGCTGATCTGATTCATCGGCGTATTTGGATTCAGCCCCATGTACAGCAGGGCGCGTTCCATACCTTCGCGCTTGACCGGGTCACTCTGCTTGGCCGGATCGGGCACATTGGCATCAATCGCTACAACCATTTCCGGCGAAGTTCCCCAAGTCACCTGCGGGCGAATATCTTCTGCCTTGAGCGTCACCATATGGTCAAATCGGGCGCCGGCATCGCTATGCAGCGTGCGCCAATAGGCGACAGCATCGTCCCAAATTTGACCCTTGGGCGAGAACGGACGACCACGTAAATAATCGATGGTTTTGTCGTCGACCGCAACAAAGCCCATGCGCGCACCGCCCTCGATCGCCATATTGCACAGGGTCATGCGCCCTTCCATGCTCAGACCACGAATCGCGCTACCGCCGAATTCGATGGCGTAACCGTTACCGCCGGCCGTGCCTATGGTGCCGATGATGGCCAGTGCCACATCCTTGGCCGTTACTCCCTTGCCGAGATTGCCTTCAACGGCAATCAGCATGGCTTTTGATTTCTTTTGCAGCAGGCATTGGGTGGCCAGCACATGCTCTACTTCGGAAGTACCGATGCCGTGCGCCAGGCAGGCGAAGGCGCCATGCGTTGAAGTGTGCGAGTCGCCGCAAACCACGGTCATGCCGGGCAGCGTCGCGCCGTTTTCCGGACCGACCACATGGACAATACCCTGCCTCGGATCCTTGAACGGAAAGTAGGCCAGTGCGCCGACTTCACGGATGTTGTCATCCAGGGTTTCCACCTGCTGACGTGAAACGGGATCCTTGATCCCCTCATCCCAATGGTCAGTCGGCGTATTGTGATCCGCCGTAGCGACGATGGAGGAAATGCGCCACGGCTTGCGCGCAGCCAGCTTGAGGCCTTCAAATGCCTGCGGGCTGGTGACTTCATGAACCAGGTGACGATCAATATAGAGGAGTGCCGTGCCGTCCGCCTCTTGATGGACGACGTGGTTTTCCCACAATTTGTCGTAAAGTGTCTTCGACATAAAAGGCTTCAATTAGGGCAGTAAAGCATTCAATTATGGCACAGGATCTGCCGTTTTTTCCTCTCCGGACGCGTCAGCCGCTGCATCTTCATGCACCCAACGCCAAACCAGCAGCAGCCCGATGAATGCAAATCCGGAACTCAGCGCAAACGTCCAACCCGCCCCCCAGTCATCCCAGGTACTACCGCTTACCAAAGCGCCCAGCAAGCCACCGGCGCCGAACGACAAACTGGAGTAAAGCGCCTGTCCGCGCCCCTGTGCCCGCCCCGGAAACCAGAGGTTGACGGCGGCAATGGCCGAGGCGTGATAAGCACCAAAAGTCAGCCCATGCAGCAACTGAACCAGGATCATCACCGCAACCGATGCCACCCCCCAACCCATCATCAGAAAACGCCAGACCGCAGCGGCAAAACAGGCGAGCAGGATAACGCGTAGTGAAAACCGCCGCGACAGACGGGCCATCCACATAAAGACAACGATTTCGGCAAGTACGCCCAGTGACCACAGCGCACCCACCTCAGTCTTGCTATAGCCATGCCCGGCAAGGTGTATCGAATAGAACACATAGAATGCACCATGCGCCGCTGACATCGCGAAGCAGGACGACATCAGCGCGATGACGCGCGGCTGCCGAAGTATTTCGCTGATCGACTGGCCATTGCGCTCGTGCACCACGGGTGCGGACTCTGGCAAAACCAGCGCCAATACCAGAATCCCAAGAAGAATCGCCCAGCAGACCCATACGATGCCGACCGGCGGCGCAAAATCCAATAGGGCACCGGTGCCCATCACGGCAACGATGAAGCCAATTGAGCCCCACAGGCGAATTCGACTGTAGCGAGCTGGCTCCCCGCGCAGATGATCAAAAGTCAGGGTTTCGACCAGCGGCAGGGCTGCGCTCCAGAAGAAGGCGAGCACGGCCATCGCCAGCAACATACCGGGCAGTTTGTCGAGCCAGAAAAAAGCGCTGAAGCCAGCGAGGCCGATGGCAGCAGCCAAGCGAATGATCGCCATGCGTTGCCCGAAGCGGTCAGCCAGCCAGCCCCATAAATTGGGGCCAAAAAGGCGCATCAACTGCATCTGCGACATCAGGAGTCCGATATCCCAGGCAGAAAAGTTCAGCGATTGAAGATAAAGCCCGAAGTAAGGCGAAAACGCGCCAATAAAGGCGAAATAAAAAAAGTAATACCCCGAAAGGCGCCAGTAAGGCAAAGAGTGCATCCGGCAATTTTACCGGATGCTGGCTACGCTCAAGCCCTTATCAGGCCTTGGCAGATTGCTGGCCGGAACGAAAAGCCAGGAGCATGTGATAGAGCTCGTCTTTCAACTGGACACGCTGCTTCTTCATGTCTTCCATGGTGAAGTCGGCAATCGGCATGTCGTGAGCCTCGAGATCTTCAACCTTGCCGGTCAGGCGATGATAGGACGCGAACAGCTTGGCAAAATGGGCATTCCCGGTCTTCAGCACATGAATCGCGTCATTGAATTCCGGAAATTCGGAATGAAGGTCGTGGTGATCGACTTGCATGATGTTCTCCCTATAACTGCAATTTCGCTCGAAGAGCGGAAAAAAGGCAAGATTTTACGCGATTTTCCCCGGGATGCGGGGCGTTTGGCATACCACATCGCCACATTGAGCGCGATGACGCATGGCGTGATCCATCAAGACCAAAGCCAGCATGGCCTCCGCAATAGGGGTGGCACGGATACCAACACAGGGGTCGTGACGCCCTTCGGTGGCCACCTCAATGGCATTTCCGTGACTATCAATGGAGCGACGCGGTTGAGCAATCGACGAGGTTGGCTTGATCGCCATATTGACGACAATCTCCTGACCAGTGGAAATACCACCCAGAACGCCACCGGCATGATTACTGGCAAAGCCTAGCGGTGTCATTTCATCGCCATGCTCGCTGCCTTTTTGCGCCACGGAGTCAAAACCAGCACCGATTTCTACCCCTTTGACGGCGTTGATTCCCATCATGGCGTAGGCAATTTCAGCATCCAGACGATCGTAAACTGGCTCGCCCCAACCCGGCGGTACGCCGGTTGCGGTTACGGTAATTTTTGCGCCGACCGAATCCAAAGATTTGCGCAAACTATCCATGTAGGTTTCAAGTTGCGGCACGATGCCCGCGTTTGGCGCAAAGAATGCATTGCCATCGATCTCATCAGCCGAGACAAATGGAATCGCAATCGGACCCAGCGCACTCATCCAGCCACGAATGCTGACCCCATAGCGCTCATTCAGCCATTTACGGGCTATCGCACCAGCCGCAACGCGCACTGCCGTTTCACGGGCAGAAGAACGGCCGCCGCCGCGATAATCTCGGAAACCATATTTGTGGGTGTAGGTGTAATCGGCATGGCCGGGGCGGAAGGTTTCGGCGATATTGCCGTAATCCTTGCTGCGCTGATCCTGATTGCGGATCAGCAAGCCAATTGGCGTCCCTGTCGTTTTTCCTTCGAACACGCCGGAGAGAATCTCCACACTATCCGGCTCGCGACGCTGCGTGACATGGCGCGAGGTGCCGGGTTTGCGGCGATCCAGTTCGGCCTGAATATCGGCTTCACACAGTGCCAGCCCCGGCGGGCAACCATCGACCACGCAACCAATGGCCGGGCCATGCGATTCGCCAAAGGAGGAGACAGTAAACAGAGTACCAAAGGTATTGCCGGACATGGAATCAGCGTTCTAATATGGATGGAGGAGTTTACCATGCCAAGAAAAAAGCACCCCTCCCCGCCGTCGACCGCAACAAAGCCATCCAACCTACCTGTCGCCGGTAAAAAGACCGCATCGCCATCCCTCAATACCAATCAGCACCCCGGAAACCGCTGGCAGCGCACCAAGCGCTATGGCTGGGATAGCCGCTAGACCGCCAAAAAAGAAAAGCGGCCGTAGCCGCCTTTTATGCTCCAGAGCGAATCAAGCCTGCTTTTCGTCCGGCCAGTTCTTAATGTAACTTTTCAACATCTTGTTTTCGAAATTTTGCTCCTCAAGCACCGCCTTGGCGACGTCAAGGAAGGAGATCACCCCCATCAAGGTATCGCCCTCAACCACAGGCAAATAGCGCGAGTGCTTTTCAATCATCAAGCGACGCAAATCGTTCGCTTCCATGGTTGGAATCGCCACGACAGGGTCCTTGACCATGACTTCACCGACCGTTACGCCCACCGGACAGGATTCGTGTGCCTTCATGGCCAGCAGGACTTCACGAAAAGTCAGCATGCCGGCCATCTTTCCGCCATCCATTACAACCAGAGAACCAACATCCAGTTCTGCCATGGTGTCGATGGCCGAAGCCAGCGTTTGCTGGGGAGTCGCCGTGTACAGCGTTCCACCCTTAAGATTGATGATCTCCCGTACCTGCATGTTGTTTCTCCGGAAACATTTATTGAACTATTGATGTTAGAGCATTCAAAGTAAATGTGGAAGCCTCTTTCGGCTTACCAAACCAGCGGCAAGACACTGAAATATCTAGGGGTTTTCCCCAATCCACTACATTGAAAATATTTGACGTGGGTACTTGTAAATTGTCATAACCACCTATACACTTAGTCATACTACCTAAGTCATACATCAGTACGATGACTGGGTAACCTCAGAACAGCAGCGTATGGAGATAGAATCATGACCGCAGTTAAGACAATCGAAAAAATTGATGCTCGCGAAATCCGTCGCAAGCTCGGCCTCAACCAGCAACAGTTCTGGTCAACCTTGGGTGTAACGCAAAGTGGCGGCTCCCGCTATGAAAGCGGTCGCAACATGCCTAAGCCAGTGCGCGAACTACTGCGCCTGGTGCACGTCGAACAAATCGACGTCAAAGCGATCAAGCGTGAAGACTGGGAAGTTGTCGAATATTTGAAGGCACAGGAACCGGAACTCTTCAAGTCACTAAAGAAGTCTGCTCGCAGCCGGGGCAAAAAAGCCGCCTAAGTTTTTTTACTCAGGCCGCAACGGGCATTACGGGGAAACCATCACCCGGATGCCCGTTTTTTTTTCGATCTCATCGGCAAAATCCTGCAGATCAGATGCACTGACTCGACTCAACCTTGCCGCCGCTGCCTGCATAGACGGACGCGCCAAACCGTAGAGATGAATACCCGTGATTCTGGATGCCAGTGGGGCAAGCAATGCACAATATGCCGCCCGCTCATCGGCATCCGGCGCCTTGCCATCAAGGGCAAACCAACAGGTTTGCACCCAGGTTTTGGCAAGACCGCAGGCAATCTCCAGATGGCGACGCACGCGCCCGGAATCAACCGTGACCAGATTAACTTCCGCAGCAGCGCTGGGCGTTCCCCGGTCAATCTTGAACCAGACCTCGCCATCCAACTCGCCTATGCTGCGAATGCCGGCCTGAACCTGTGGCCGGTGTAGCAAACTACCGTTGGTAATCAAGCGCAGCGGAATTTTCCCAGCCAACGCAAAGCGCTCAAGTACCTGACGTACCCGCTCAACCGCAGCCGAAAACTCATCGGCACTGGTCGGCTCACCGTTCCCGGAAAAAGCCACATCAACCAGACGGCGCTCGCTCTCCGGCACATTGCGCTGCATGAAATCACCATGCAAGACATCCTCCAGAAAACCAGTGAGTTCACGCTCAAGCAAATCGAGATCGACCGGCGGCGGCCCGCCACGCGTCAGATTGTCGACCTGACAATAAAGACAGGCCCAATTGCAGGCGTTATTGACGTTAAGGTTGATCCCGACCGAAACGCCCCCGGCGCGGCGCGAGACAACAGGATAAACATAACGCAGGCCGGCACTGTCGCGGCGGTGGTCTTCGATGGTCAGCATGGGGCCATTGTATAATCCGCCGCTGTT
Organism: uncultured Dechloromonas sp.; assembly: GCA_964293845.1. GTDB lineage: Bacteria > Pseudomonadota > Gammaproteobacteria > Burkholderiales > Rhodocyclaceae > Azonexus. The sequence continues at coordinate 2,605 of CAXYZX010000058.1, read as the reverse complement.
AATTGGACGAAACCCTCATGTTGATCACTCGTCGCCTCGAATTCGATGCCGGCCACCGTATTCCCGACCACCAGAGCCAGTGCCGTCATCTGCACGGCCATCGCTACGCCATCGAAATCACGCTCTCCGGGCAAGTCATCAACAAGGCGGGCGATGCCGCAAACGGCATGGTCATGGACTTTTCGCAGGTCAAAGATCTCGCCAAGCAACACGTGGTAGACCTTTGGGATCATGCCTTCCTGGCCTTTGCCGGCGACAAGCCGATTGTCGACTTTCTGACCTCGCTACCCGGCCACAAAACAGTGATCCTCGACCGCGTGCCCACCGCCGAGAACTTGGCGCGTCTGGCTTTTGAGCTGCTGGATGCGGTTTACCGTGACACTTACGGCAACCACCTGCGCCTTGAGCAAGTCCGCCTCTATGAAACCCCCAACTGCTGGGCTGACGCCCTTCGTCACGCCGATTGAGCTAGCCCACAGACTCCCCTATACTGGCCCAACAATGTAGATAGACGCCAGACAAGGCGTCAGAGGGGACATCAATGAAAGCATGGCGTTTTGGCCGAATGCAAGGCGATGGCACCGCCTGCCCCATTCCGGCCAGTGAAAACTGCAGGGCTGGATAAAACTCTCGGGCACCCAAGGCATGTACCCAAGCCACCAACCCAAAAAAAGGCCAGCGCACACTGCCCTGATTTTAACCGGAGGGGGTGCTCGCGCCGCCTACCAGGTAGGCGTTATGCTCGCCGTCGTCAAGCTGCAAACCAATCGCCGACGCAACCCCTTCCCCATCCTCAGCGGCACCTCAGCAGGCGCCATCAATGCCGCTGGCGTCGCCTGCCTGGCAGACAATTTTGGCAAAGCAGTCTCGATACTGGCTGGCGTCTGGCGCAACATGCATGCCTCCCACATCTATCGTGCCGACCCGGCCGGGATTGGTCTTTCCGGAGTGCGCTGGCTTTCGGCTCTGACCCTCGGCTGGCTACTGCGCAACCCTCCGCGCTCACTGCTCGACAATAGTCCGCTGCGCGAATTGCTCAGTCGCAACCTTGATTTCAGCGGCATTGAACGGTCGATCAGCAATGGGGCATTGCACGCAGTCAGCATCACCGCCTCCGGCTATGAGTCTGGAGAGAGCATCAGTTTTTATCAGGCCCACCCATCTGCCCATCCCTGGCGGCGCGTCCATAGAATCGGCCTGCATTCCCCAATCGGGGTTGATCACTTACTTGCCTCAAGCGCCATCCCCTTTGTTTTTCCCGCCACCAAAATCCACCGCGAGTACTTCGGTGACGGTTCGATGCGCCAGCTTGCCCCAATTTCGCCAGCCATCCACCTTGGCGCCACCAAAGTCATGATCATCGGTGCCGGACGCACCACCGAGTCACGCGAACGCAGCGCTACCGACGATCACCCTTCCCTGGCCCAGATTGCCGGCCATGCACTATCCAGCATATTTCTTGACGGACTTGCCGTAGACATTGAGCGCATGCAACGTATCAACCAGACACTCGCCGCGATTCCGGAAGAAATCCGCGAGCAAAACGGCATGCCACTGCGCCCCATCGAAACACTGATTATTTCGCCATCGCAACGTCTCGATAGAATCGCCGCCGACCATGCCAGCGCTCTGCCTTGGGCAGTCAAGGCCTTACTCACCGGCATGGGTGCAATGAACCGGCAAGGCGGCGCACTGACCAGCTATCTACTTTTCGAAAAACCCTACACCCGAGCACTGATTGATCTGGGATACGAAGACACGATGAAGCGCAGCGAGGAAGTCGGCGCTTTCCTTGAGCTTTAGCCAGTTTATTTTCTGCCTCAGCTAACGATCGCCAGTCTCAACGAGGCCCAATCCGGGTGGTAATTCCCGAACCAGGAGCTACTGATTAATTCGTCCATTCCAGCAAAGGCGGGGATTCGGCACTTGATTCTCATGGGTTCCCGCCTTGGCGGTAACGGTTAAGTGCCCGAACATTCAGTGCATCGAACAGCTGCAAAAAGCCGCCAACAACGCCCAAGAAGCGCTGCAGGCGCTACTCGACCGGGTGATGGCTTAGGGCCGCAAGCAGGGGCAAGACATCGGCGTAACCGAGCCGCAACCAGCACCGCCTGAAAACTGTCTACGCTGGACGCCTTAGCGCAAACGCCCGTTCAGTTCGTCGATAACCGCAGACCAATCTGCATCCTCGATGATTTCTTCCTTGAGGAAAGCGCGTTGCGCGTCGCTCCAGAAGGGCGCGCGGTAGAGCGGAATATCGTTATCCAGCGGGCGATGTGTTTCGATGAAGTTCTCAAGCGCAACCGCATCGGTGGGTAGCCCGAGCTGGGCAAACAGGTTGGTCATGGTGTGCAGTTGGGCTTGCATGGGAGACTCCTTTTAGGCGACGGGGTGTTGGTTCGACGGATGCTGACGGCAACAGTTCCGTCGCTGGCACGGCTTAAAGTAGCGCTTCGACCGCTTCCACCAGTTCCTCCGGCCGGGTGGCCGGGGCGTAGCGATGGACGACCTTGCCCTCACGGTCGACGAGAAATTTGGTGAAATTCCATTTGATCGCCTCGGTCCCCAGAATGCCGGCCGCTTCGTGCTTGAGCCAGGCGTAGAG
>CAXYZX010000057.1:0-15260 GCA_964293845.1 uncultured Dechloromonas sp. | reverse complement strand
CCGTGATTGCGCACGCCGGTCTTTGATTTCTGGATGTGGCTGAGGCTGCTTCATTTCATCACTTCGAATGTTTGGCTTAATTAAATGAGATTAGGGAACGCTCGAATGGTTCCAGCTATCTGAGGTTTGCACTGTGAAAGTGCCTCAAAGCCGTATCAAATTCGACGCGGTGTTGTTGAACCCATGTGAATATAGATTAGACAAAATACAAGCCTAATCGGCTTCTTGGGTACACAATCCCATGCAGAAGCACCAAGCCACTGATACAATGCGCACCGCTTGAGACGCGACGAAAAAATCCAAAGATCAAGCAGGTCGTAAATGACGGTAGTTCTGACGGCATCCAACGGATCGACTCAGAGACAACCAAGTAACAGCAAGCATCTCAGCGGTTACTTCAAACTCGTCAGAGCACCAAATGATGCCCATGTAGCTCAGTGGTAGAGCACTCCCTTGGTAAGGGAGAGGTCGGAAGTTCGATTCTTCTCATGGGCACCAGACAAATCCAGATTTGGCTTGTCTTTGGCTGCTTTGTGGCTGGCTTACGCCATTCCCGCCAGCGCACTGGCAAAATCGTCATCTGATGACCCACCAGCGAGATCGCCGTTCATGCGCTCGACGTACGCCTTGTAACCCAGGTCACGCAATATTTCAGCCCAATTTTCAGCATCATCCCTGGACATCAGCCAGGGACCGGCTTCGAGAAGCCGGCGGCCGCAATGGTCGCGGGTGTCGGTTACCACTCTGTGCACTACAAATCCAATACTTCGAAACGAACACCATTCTATTCTCTTGAGCCACAAGCAACTGAAGTGTTATACGACGCAGGGTTAAAAACGCTCCCAAATACTCACTTCCGACAGCGTATGTTGATGCTTGCGTTTGGTTTCGCGAATAACAAAAGGCACCGACAGGGGCCCGCGTACCAGACGGAAGTGCTTGCCCAGCATGAGTTTCAGTCCATCCAGGGTGGTGAAGTTTTCACCGTCTTTCTTGAAACCGCCGACCCAGGATTCGCGTTTGGTATGTTCCGGCAGCCAGGTATAGGGCGACGAAATCAATAACAACCCACCACGGTTCAGCCTTTCGTGCACTGATTCAAGAAATTTTTCCGGACTGTAGAGGCGGTCGATCAGGTTGGCAGCGAGGATCAGGTCGTAGCCAGCAAATCCCGGCTTGAGATTGCAGGCATCGCCCTGGAAAAACGCCACTTTCTGCCTCGTCTGATCCAGCCCGAGTTCAGCGAGGCTGCGTTCGCGGTAGGAAACCAGCTCCCCTTCATCGATCAGCGTGTAGCGCAACCTGCCCTGTTCAGCCAGACGCGCCCCGAGGCTGATAAAACGTGCCGAGAAATCGATACCGGTTACCTGATCGAAATGCTGCGCCAGTTCAAAGGTGGCGCGGCCGGTTGCACAACCAAGATCAAGGGCTTTGCGCGCCGGCTTGTCAACCATGGTTTCGATGGCGAGTTGCGCCAGAGTGCGCGGGAAGTTGGCCACACCAAAGTACTCGTCACCGTAGTGAAACTCGGCGTACTCCGAGACCAGACGGTCACTTTCGTAATGCGATGACTCGACGCTGGCTGCATTATTCGAAACCACGTAGCGGAACCCGGCATGCTGGAAGAAATGGCGGCGGAAGGCATAGCGCGACGTGGGCAGCGCTTCGTTACCGCAAGATATCCAGGAACCGCCCTTGAACAGATTGTGCCGCTCGTCAAAGGTTGGCGTCGTGAAGTCGTCGTAAATAGGATGAACCTGGAAGCCAGCGAACGGATAGATGGGTGTTTCAGTCCATTGCCAGACGTTGCCGATCACATCAAACAGCGGCCCGTGCGCAAACTGGTCGACCGGGCAGGATGAGGCGTAGTGATCAAGTTGCAAGTTGGCGTCAGGCTTGTTGTTGCCACCGGCGAATTGGCACAAGGCCTGCCATTCGTCTTCGGTCGGCAAACGAACCGGCTCGCCACTGACCCGCGCCTTCCATTGGCAGAAAGCCTTGGCCTCGTGGAAATTGGTTTCGACCGGCCAGTTCCACGGCATCGGCACTTCTTCCAGCATCAGGCGCAAACGCCATTGCTTGTCGTCCCTGACCCAGAAGGTGGGATGTTCAGGCTTGGCGAAATTTTTCCAGCTCGCGCCCTCTTCCTGCCACAGTGAGTCATCGGCATAGCCGCCGGCTTCGACGAAGGCCAGAAACTCCTGATTGGAGACCAGATAGCGGCTAGTTTGAAATGTTGCGGTCGACGCCTCGTGGCAACCAAATTCGTTGTCCCAGCCGTAAACTGGGTCGCTACGTTCACGACCAACGCGAAATTCAGCAGTGGGAATGGTCACCAGATTATTCTGCGGCGCCACGCCGGCAAGCGTGCACGGCGCCCAGGCCGGATGCGGCTTGACGTACTTGAGTTGATGCTGACGGACGAGCACCGAGGACGTCTCGAGGTGGATCCGCTCATGCTCGATACCCATGACGATGATCCACCACGGATCATCCCAAGTGATCGGCAGCGACAAATTTTTGGTGCGAATCAGCCCGTCGACCCCAACACGCACGTTCTGACGATAGGCTCTGACCTCTTCGACACTCGGCCAGTCATATCGAGCATCGCTGAGGTCATCCCAACTCATTTCATCAACGCCAATGGCGAACATGGACTCAAATTTCGGGTTGATGCGGCTTTCAAGCAATCCGGCCAGGACCAGCTTGTTGATAAAGAACGTCGCGGTATGGCCGAAGTAGAAAATCAGCGGGTGACGCAAGGCAATCGGCTTTTTGTAAAAAGCCTCGTCGCAGCTCAGCACCTCAAACAACTGCTCGTAGCGGTCGAAGGTGGCGTGAAAGTAGTCGAGAATTTCGGCGCGCTTGTGCTCGACATCGGTGCCGGCCAGCGAGGGCGATCTTGGGAAAATAGGGCCTTGCATGCGAAATTTTTCTTTCAACTAAAAAACCGGTCGGACGAATATCTTACTCGCCCGACCCGCCTTGAGCATCAGCCAAACATGTCTTCATACATTCGGGCAGCCCAGGCAAAGTCCTCGCTGACCACTTCTGCGCGACGCAGATTGTCATCATCCTGATCCTGAATGATGATGCCCTTGTCGTTAACCCAGTACTTGAAGCGCACCGCAATATCCTCACGCGGTGCGGTATTGACCATCATGAAACACAGGTTGTCGGGAAGCGCGTACTTTGGTTCGCGACCCTTGACCCGTTCGGCAATGTATTTGGCAACAATCTTGGCGTGTGCATTGGCGACGTGTCCCGCCTTCGGGTAGAAATTGAAGTTGGGGGAAACGACGCCGACTGCATCGCCGATCACATAGACATCCGGGTCGTCTTTCAGGTTCAGGAAAAATGGATCAACGCCAGCCCAGCCGGTCGGCTTGCCTTCGGCATTCTTGCCAATCACGCCGGCCTTCCACGCCATGTCGCCAGCCTGATGCGGGGCCATCAGGATGCTGTGGTCGAAAGTGAAATCGCCGGCCGAGGTCTTGATTTTTTTGTTGAACGGGTCGACTTCCTTGATCACCGCCTTCGGCACGTAGGTAATCTGATCCTTGTACAACTCGTTGAAGGCATCGGTGAAGCCGCCGGTAATCGGCCGCGGGCTGTCCTTGGGGTCAAGGATGATGATGCGCCCCTTGATCTTGCGTTCCTTGAACAGCCCGGCAATCAGACAGGCCCGTTCGTAGGGCGAGGGTGGGCAACGGTGCGGCGGAGGCGACAGGGTCATTACCAGGTCGCCACCCTTGAAGTTCTGGATGCTTTGCTTGAGCTGGAAGTGCTCGGCATTCGGGATATAGGCGGCGGGGAAATGCGCCTTGGTGTATTCCGCTGCCTTGCGGTCGTTGCCGAACCAGGCTTCGTAGTTGTAACGGATGCCGGCGCCGACGATCAGATAGTCGTAGTCGATCCAGCCCTGGGCGGTGATGACGCGCTTCTTGTCGCGCTCGAAGGCGGTGACTTCGGTCTGGATGAATTTGTAATCGTACTTCTGGGCAACTTTCAGGTAACTGAAGGTCAGATAGTTGGTGTCGACGACATCGACCAGCCACTTGTTGCTCATCGGGCAGGAGAAGAAAACCGGGTTGCGTTCGAGCACGACCACATCCAGTGTCGGGTCGAGCAGCTTCAGATGCTTGGCAGCGCTGATCCCGCCCCAACCGCCGCCGCACACGACAACGCGCTTGCCTGTTGCTTTTGGCAGCAGCGGGTCGGATTGCATGGTGATCAGGAAAGGTAAAGGGCTGGTCGGTTGTGCCAGTGCGGCAGTGGCACCCAAAGCGGTACCTGCAGCCAAAAATTGGCGGCGATCAAAAGTCATTTCAGTCTCCATTCGGTTAACCAGCCGGACACGGAGATGCCCGGATTTACATGTGATCGGCTAAGGATCGGGGTTGTCCAGCGGAGGCTACGCAGAGCCTCCATAATCACTGGTTGTGCAATTTTAGACGCTTAGCGCAGATGAATCGTGACAGCCGCCTTGCAATTTCTAAGCTCAGCCCCATTTGCGCTAATATCCCCGCCACTCAATTTGCGAGACTGCCCCGATGACCAACTTGTTCAGCCCACTCAAGGTCGGCTCGATGACCGCGCCTAACCGTATTTTCATGGCGCCATTGACCCGCTGCCGGGCGACTGCCGAGCACGTGCCGACTGCCTTGATGGCTGAACATTACGCCCAGCGTGCCAGTGCCGGCCTGATCATTGCCGAAGCGACGATGGCGATGGAAGGCAACTCTTCATTCTGGATGGAACCGGGTATTTACTCCACCGAGCAGATCGCCGGCTGGCAAGAAGTGACTGCTGCGGTCCACGCCGCTGGCGGCCGCATTTTTCTGCAAATCTGGCACGGCGGCCGCGCCTGCCATCCGCTATTGAATAGTGGTGCACAGCCGGTCGCCCCCAGCGCAATAGCCATCACCGGCGATGAAGTGCATACGCCAGAAGGCAAAAAGCCCTACGTCACCCCGCGCGAGTTGCGCGATGACGAACTGCCGGCCATCGTTGCCGGCTTCAAAAAAGCGGCCGAGAACGCGCTGGCGGCCGGTTTCGATGGCGTTGAGGTGCATGGCGCCAACGGTTACCTGCTCGATGAGTTTCTACGCGACGGCGCCAACAAGCGTAGCGGCCCCTACGGTGGCCCGGTCGAAAACCGCGCCCGCCTGTTGTTCGAAGTGCTTGAAGCGGTCACCGGCGTCTGCGGCAGTGAGCGCGTCGGCCTGCGCCTGTCCCCGCTAAACAGCTACAACAGCATGATGGACAGCGATCCAATCGGCCTGTCCACCTGGCTGGCCAACAGCTTGAATGACTTCAAACTCGCCTACCTCCACATCATGCGCGGCGATTTCTTCCAGCAGCAAAAGGGCGACATCCTGACCCCGATGCGCGCCGCCTACCACGGCACATTGATCGCCAACATGGGCTATACCGCCGCCGAGGCCGAGCAGGCGATAGCCGATGGCAAGATCGACGCCGTCGCCTTTGGCACCAGCTTTCTCGCCAATCCCGACTTGCCGGCGCGTATCAAGGCTGGTGCAGCGCTTAACCAGCCCAATCCGGCAAGCTTCTACTCGCCAGGCCCGGCTGGCTACACCGATTACCCAACGCTGGCCGCTGCCTAATCGTCAATGTCCGAACTGACCGTCGACGATTTCGACTTCCCCCTCCCTCCCGAACTGATCGCCCAGCATCCGGCGCCTGAACGCTCAGGCAGCCGGCTGCTGCATGTCTGCGGTCAACAGCTGCACGACCGGCAATTTGCCGATCTTCCCGCACAACTACGCGCTGGCGACCTGCTGGTTTTCAACGACACCCGCGTCATCAAGGCACGCTTTTTCGGCCAGAAGGAAAGCGGTGGTCAGGTCGAGGTGCTGCTTGAACGCATCGTTGACGAGCAGCATGCCATCGCCCAGGTGCGTGCCAGCAAGTCACCCAAGCCGGGCACCCGCCTGAAACTGGCCGATGCCTTTGAAGTTGTTGTGACCGGTCGGGCTGGCGCCAGTGGAGAATTTTTCGCTCTGGAGACGGTTGACCGTGACAATCTGTGGGAGCTGGCTGAAGCCTACGGCAAACTGCCGTTACCACCCTACATCGAGCACCCGGCTGAAGGTGCCGACGAAACACGCTATCAGACAGTCTTCGCCCGCGAACCGGGCGCCGTCGCCGCCCCTACCGCCGGCCTGCATTTCGACGAGGCCATGCTAGCCCAGCTAGGCCAGCAAGGCATCAATACCACCTTCCTGACCCTGCATGTCGGCGCCGGCACTTACCAGCCGGTGCGCGTCGAAAAAATTGCCGAGCACCGCATGCACAGCGAACGTTACGATATTCCGCAAGCCACCGCTGAAGCCATCACCGCGACTCGCGCTGCCGGTGGCCGGGTGATTGCGGTCGGCACGACCAGCCTGCGCTCGCTGGAATCTGCCGGCAACGCCGATGGCACGGTAAAATCCGGCCCGGCCGAAACCAATATCTTCATCACCCCCGGCTACCGTTTCAAGGTAGTCGACCGCCTGATCACCAACTTTCATTTGCCGAAATCGACGCTGCTCATGCTGGTTTCGGCCTTTGCAGGTTACGACAACATGCGCGCCGCCTACGCTCACGCCGTGGCCGAGCGCTACCGCTTCTTCAGCTATGGCGACGCCATGCTTCTGGAAAAATTGAATGCAGTTTGAACTCCTCAAGACCGATGGCGCCGCGCGTCGCGGCACCCTGACCCTTAACCACGGCGTCATCCAGACTCCGGTTTTCATGCCGGTCGGCACCTATGGCACGGTCAAGGCAATGACCCCGCAATCGCTGCACGACATCGGCGCACAAATCTGCTTGGGCAATACTTTCCACCTTTGGCTACGCCCGGGGCTGGATGTGGTTGCTGCCCACAATGGCCTGCACGATTTCATGAACTGGCAGAAGCCCATCCTCACCGATTCCGGCGGCTTTCAGGTCTTCTCGCTCGGTGCCATGCGCAAGATCACCGAGGAAGGCGTCAAGTTTTCGTCGCCGCACGACGGCGCCAAGCTCTTCCTGACGCCGGAAATCTCGATGCAGATTCAGAAGGTGCTGAATTCCGACATCGTCATGATCTTCGACGAATGCACGCCTTACCCGGCCAGCAACGATGAAGCGGCCAAATCGATGCGCCTGTCGATGCGCTGGGCACAACGCTCGCGCGACGAACACAACAAGCTGGAAAACAATAACGCGCTGTTCGGTATCGTCCAGGGCGGCATGCACGAAGACCTGCGCAGCGAATCGCTGGCCGGGCTGGACGATATCGGCTTTGACGGCATGGCGATCGGCGGCCTCTCGGTCGGCGAGCCGAAGGAAGACATGCAGCGTATCCTCGCCCATACCGCGCCACGCATGCCGGTACACAAGCCGCGCTACCTGATGGGCGTCGGCACGCCGGAAGATCTCGTCCACTCGGTCAAAGCCGGTATCGACATGTTCGATTGCGTGATGCCGACGCGTAACGCGCGCAACGGCCATTTATTCACCCGCTTCGGCGACGTCAAGATCAAGAATGCCCGGCACAAGACCGACACCGGCCCGCTTGACCCGAGTTGCACCTGCTACACCTGCCAGAATTTCACCCGTGGCTACCTGCATCACCTGTTCCGCTGCGGCGAAATCCTCGGTGGCATGCTCAATACAATCCACAATCTTCATTTCTATCAGACGATCATGGCCGAAATGCGTGCCGCGATCGAGGCTGGCACGCTGAATGACTGGTCCACGGCCTTTGCCCGGGACCGTTCATCGGGCCAGTGATAGAATCACGCGTTCTGATTTTTAGTTATCCGGAGTTTCAATAATGATTAGCCTTGCCCACGCTCAAACCGCTGGTGCCGCAGCCGACCCGATGGGCGGCATGATGCAGATGCTGCCGATGATCCTGATGTTCGTTGTCCTGTGGTTCCTGATGATTCGCCCGCAAATGAAGAAGGCCAAGGAACACAAGGCCCTGCTCGCTGCGCTGGCCAAGGGCGACGAAGTAGTCACCCAGGGCGGCATCGTCGGCAAGATCGTCAAGGTTGGTGACAGCTACGCCACCGTCGAGATCGCCACCGGCACCGAAGTCGTCATTCAAAAGACGGCTATTGCGCTGGTACTGCCCAAGGGCACCCTGAAGTCGCTGTAATCACCCCAGAAGGCGGCCTTTAGCCGCCTTTTTTGCTTTAAAGTCGCCATGAATCGCTACCCACTCTGGAAGTACATCATCGTCGCTATCGCGCTGGTGTTGGGCTTCATCTATACCCTGCCCAATTTCTTCGGCGAATCGCCGGCGGTGCAGGTTTCCAGCGCCAAAGTCACGATCAAGATCGATGACAAGGCAAAGAGCCGTGTTGAAGAAACCCTGAAATCCGCCGGTATTACGCATGATGGCATTCAGCTCGACTTCAATGGCGTCAAGACCCGGCTCAAGGATACTGATACCCAGTTGAAGGCCAAGGATATCCTGGAAAAAGCCTTCAATCCTGATCCCGCCGACCCGCAGTACGTCATTGCCCTCAATCTGCTCTCGGCCTCGCCGCAGTGGTTGACCAGCCTGCATGCGCTACCGATGTACCTCGGCCTTGACCTGCGTGGTGGCGTGCACTTCCTGCTGCAAGTGGACATGAAGGGGGCGCTGACCAAGCGTCTCGACTCGATCTCCGCCGACCTGCGTACTGTGATGCGCGACAAGAATCTGCGCCATGGGGGTGTTGGTCGTGAAGGCGAGCGTCTGGTCGTCCGTTTCCGTGACACGGAAACCCGCGACAAGGCACGCAATGCGATTTCCGACAGCCAGCCTGATCTGCTTATTACGGACCAGGGCGAAGGTAGCGACCTCAAACTGGTTGCTACGCTCAAACCGCAGGCCCAGCTGAAGATCGGCGAATTCGCGCTGAAACAGAACATCACCACCCTGCACAACCGGATCAACGAACTTGGCGTTGCCGAACCAGTCATCCAGCAACAGGGCACCGACCGTATCGTCGTGCAACTGCCTGGCGTCCAGGACACGGCCAAGGCCAAGGACATACTCGGGCGCACCGCGACCCTGGAAATCCGCATGGTCGATGACTCGCCCGGTGCCCTGGAAGCCGCCATCGCCGGCAACCCGCCGTTCGGCACTGAAGTTTACAACGAGCGTGGCGGCCAGCCATTATTGGTCAAAAAGCAGGTTGTCCTGACCGGCGACCGTCTGACTGATGCCCAACCCGGTTTCGATAACCAGACCAACGAAGCTGCCGTCCACTTGACGCTCGACTCGGCCGGCGCCCGCATTTTCAAGGACATCACGCGCGAGAGTATCGGCAAGCGCATGGCCATCCTGCTCATTGAAAAGGGCAAAGGCGAAGTGGTTACCGCACCGGTCATTCGTAGCGAAATCGGCGGTGGCCGCGTGCAGATTTCCGGCCGCATGAGCACCACTGAAGCCAACGATACCGCCCTGCTACTGCGCGCCGGCTCGCTGGCGGCACCGATGGATATCATCGAGGAACGCACGATTGGCCCCAGCCTCGGTGCCGACAACATCAAGAAGGGTTTCCAGTCGACGATGTGGGGCTTTGCTGCCATCGCCGTCTTCATGATTCTCTACTACCAGATCTTTGGCGTGATCTCGGTCATTGCACTGGCTTCCAACCTGCTATTCCTGGTCGCCTTGCTCTCGCTACTCCAGGCAACGCTAACCCTACCCGGTATCGCCGCTATCGCCCTGACCCTGGGTATGGCAATTGACGCCAACGTGCTGATCAACGAACGTATCCGTGAGGAACTGCGTAACGGCATGCCGCCGCAAGGAGCCATTTCAGAAGGTTACGAGCGCGCCTTCAGCACCATTCTGGACTCCAACATCACCACCCTGATCGCCGGCCTCGCCCTCCTGATCTTCGGCTCCGGCCCGATTCGCGGCTTTGCCGTCGTCCATTGCCTGGGCATCATGACCTCGATTTTCTCGTCGGTGGTTGTCTCCCGTGCGCTGGTCAACCTGATGTACGGTCGCCAGAAGAAGCTGACCAAGGTGGCCATCGGGCAGATCTGGAAGCCAGGCAACAGCACTGTTGCGGTCAACGGCAAGAAATAAGGAAAAAAAGCCATGGAATTTTTCCGCATCAAAAAAGACATCCCCTTCATGCGCCATGCGCTGAAGTTCAACATCATTTCACTGTTGACCTTTCTGCTCGCCGTGGTGTTTCTCTTCAGCAAAGGCTTGCATCTGTCAGTTGAATTTACCGGCGGTACGTTGATTGAAGTGGCCTACAAACAAGCCGCCGATCTCGAAAAAATACGCGGCTCACTCGGTAAATCAGGCTTCAACGACTACGTGGTGCAGAACTTTGGCTCCTCGCAAGATGTGATGATCCGTCTGCCGCTCAAAAGCGACCAGAACACAGCACAGCTAGGTGAATCAGTGATGCAATCGCTGAACGCCGAAGCGCCCGGTGCCGAATTGCGCCGCGTCGAGTTTGTTGGCCCGCAGGTCGGCAAGGAACTCGCCGAAAATGGAGCGATGGCCTTGTTGCTGGTCATCATCGGCATCATGATCTATCTCGCCTTCCGTTTCGAGTGGCGCTTCTCGGTCTCGGCCATCATCGCCAACCTGCACGACGTGGTGATCATCCTCGGCTTCTTCGCCTTCTTCCAGTGGGAGTTCTCGCTGTCGGTCCTGGCCGCCGTGCTGGCCGTACTCGGCTACTCGGTCAATGAATCGGTTGTCGTCTTCGACCGGGTGCGTGAAACCTTCAAAAAGGTACGCGGCCTGACCACGCCGGAAGTTCTCGACCACGCCATCACCAGCACCATCAGCCGGACGATCATCACCCACGGCAGCACGCAATTGATGGTACTTTCGATGCTGATCTTCGGCGGCGAAACCCTCTATTACTTCTCGCTGGCCCTGACCATCGGCATCTGCTTCGGCATCTACTCCTCGGTACTGGTCGCCAGTCCGCTGGTCATGTGGCTGGGCGTCTCGCGCGAGCAGTTCATCACCAAAACCAAGGTCATCGAAGGAGCGAACGAGGACGGCGCTGTCGTCTGACGAATTGTTGCGGTCAACCATGAAAAAGCCGCAATTTTTTGCGGCTTTTTCTTTTGTGGCTTTTTTTATCCCCTCTACCAGCTCGGCGTCTCTGCTGCCGGCGGGGGCGGCGGTGGTGGGGGCAACCAGGCGCCACTCGCGGCATAGACTGCTGCACCAGCAATTACCAGCGCGATGATCAGCGCCATCAGACCGCCGCCTTGCGCTGATTCGCCCTGCTCGCTTTCTTTCCAGCCAGTGATCATCGGTTTGATCAGATTGTCTTTTTTGACATGCCCATAAAAGGCAATGGCTGCCAAGTGCAGGGCAATCAGGCCATAAACCAGATTCGAGGCCAGTTGGTGCAGACTGGTCAGTTTATTGCTCAGGTCTTTGCTGACCAGATCGAACAGCGGACCATAAAAAGTGATGTCATCGTTTGAAAACAAGCCTGATATCGCTTGAAAGGCAAGCAGACCGAGCAAACCAAAGACTGAAAAAGCACCTAGAGGATTGTGTCCGACACCGCGCCATTCGCCGCGCAGATAATCTTTTACCCTGGCCGGGCTCGGGAAAAACTGGGCGAACCGCGCGTAGGTTGAACCGAGCAGCCCCCAGATGAGACGAAAAGTGATCAGACCAACGATGAACAGGCCGATTTTGCCGTGCCATTCGATCAGGTTTCCTCCAATCTGAGCGCTAATGATGGCAGCGCTGACACTGAGCACGAGTAACCAATGAAAAAGGCGGGTGGGCAAGTCCCAAAGGCGGATGCGCTTGCTGTTCATGTTGGACCTAATACTTTTCTGGCTTTAAAAAAACAGGCACCGTGTGGTGCCTGTTTGTCATTAACTTAATCTACGAGAGATCAGTCCTTGATCTTGAAGTCATCATGGCAGCCCTTGCAGGTGCCACCCAGCTTTCCAAGTTGCTCCTTGGTCGCCGCAGCATCACCAGCCGCAGCCACTTTGGCCATTTCGTTGGCTTCTTTGTTGAAAGCCATTGCAGCCTTGCCCAATTTCTCCTTCTCGGTCCAGATTTCCGGCTTGGCGCGGGTTTTTTCCCAGCCCGTACCCTTGTCGGTACCTGGCAGATAGAGCGCCCCCATACCGGAGTTGGCAATCGCCTGAATTGCCGTGGCAGCCTTGATCACTTCGTCCTTGTTATAGGTGCCTTCAACATTCATCTTGATACGTGCCATGTTCCAGGCCATGAAGCCGTAACCGGATTGACGCCACTTGATGGCATCTTCCGGCTTGACCTGCGCCGCAGCAGAGCCAGCCAGGGTGATGGCGAGCAGCGCGAGAATGACTTTGGTTTTCATTTTTTGTTTCTCCGTTGGATTTGAGGACAGGTTTCTGACTACAGCCAAGCTAACGAGCAGGCATTTAGCATTATTACGCGGCTCGTTGCAAAAATATACCAACAGCAGCTTCGTCGGTATGTGACTTACGTTACCGAGCCCTTAAATGGCAAATACATGTTTTACGCGCAGCGCCAGACCACCGTTTTCGATAGCGATCAATCGATCAATATTCGGGTGCTTGCCGGTATTAATACGTGCGTCGTCGGTATGCTCGGCAAAAATTTCCAAGCCTTTTTTGGCTGCATCGATATTGATCGAACCATAGGTTTGCGCCAGATGGTTGTAAACCGTCAGCGAACCCTGACTGCCCGGCTTGTTCTCTATGGTTGCAACGATGTTTTCATCCTTGTCGAGCAGGTTGACCGCAGCAAGGTGGGAAATTCCCGGCAGTTTTTTCAGATTTTCAGCAAAAGACATTTATTTCCATTCCCGTTTGGCTTTAACCAGGCCGAAGATGAGACCGGTGGTAAACGTAATTCCCGGCACGATAAAGGCGATACCCTTGATGCCACGCTCGGCACCGAAAAAATAGATCAGCAGCAAGGCGGGAATCAGCCCGATCAACAACCCGATCAGGGCACCCCGGATGCCACCAAGGATCACTTCCTTATCCGTGGTTTTGCGATCACCGGTGCAATGCGGACAGTAAATGGCGTCGGCTGGCACCTCCAGCCCGCATTTGGCGCATTTCATTTAGATACGCTTGGCCAGTTCGGCGGCCTTGCCGGTGTAATCCCACGGCGTCAGCTTGAGCAGTTCAGCCTTTGCGGCTTCCGGAATCTCCAGCGACGAGACAAAAGCCTGCATGCCTTCGCGCGAAACGCGGGTGCCACGGGTCAATTCCTTGAGTTTTTCATAGGCATTGGGCACCGCGTAGCGGCGCATGACGGTCTGGATCGGCTCGGCGAGCAGTTCCCAATTGGCGTCGAGGTCGGCCTTCATGGTGTCGGCATTGACTTCAAGTTTGCTCATACCTTTGAGCAGCGAGTCGTAGGCCAACAACGAATAACCGAGGCCGACGCCCATGTTGCGGAGCACGGTGGAATCGGTCAGATCGCGCTGCCAGCGCGAGATTGGCAGTTTTTCGGCGAGGTGCTTGAGGACGGCATTGGCCAGACCAAGGTTGCCTTCGGAATTCTCGAAGTCGATCGGATTAACCTTGTGCGGCATGGTCGACGAGCCGATTTCGCCAGCCTTGACCTTCTGCTTGAAGAAACCAAGGGAGATGTAGCCCCAGACGTCACGGTCGAAGTCGATCAGGATGCTGTTGGCGCGAGCGAAGGCGTCGAACAGTTCAGCCAACGCGTCATGCGGCTCGATCTGAATGGTGTAGGGATTGAAAGTCAGGCCGAGCGATTCGACGAAGCGCTTGGCAAAACCTTCCCAGTCGTAACCAGGGTAAGCGATCAAATGAGCGTTGTAGTTGCCGACCGCACCGTTGATCTTGCCGAGCAGTTCCACCGCCGCGATACGGCTGCGAGCACGTTCCAGACGGTAGGCGACATTGGCCATTTCCTTGCCGAGCGTCGTCGGGGTGGCTGGCTGACCGTGTGTGCGGCTCATCATCGGCACGTCGGCATTCACATGCGCCAGTTCCTTGAGACGGGCAAGCAGCTTGTCGATCATCGGCAGCATGGCTTGTTCGCGCGCGCCCTTGCACATCAGCGCGTGCGACAGGTTGTTGATATCTTCCGAAGTGCAGGCAAAGTGGATGAACTCGCTGACCTTGGTCACTTCGGCATTGCCCTTGGTGTTCTTCTTGATCCAGTATTCCAGCGCCTTGACGTCGTGATTGGTGACGGCTTCTTCGGCTTTCACTTCGGCCGCCTGTTCGACGCTGAAGTTGGCAACTAGCGCATCCAGTTCGGTTACGGTCGACGGCGAAAAAGCGGCAATTTCTTCAAAGTGCGGGTCAGCAGCCAGTGCTTTCAGCCATTCTATTTCCACCAGCAAGCGTGCACGAATCAGGCCAAATTCAGAGAAATGCTCGCGCAGGGCATCCACTTTGCCGGCGTAACGGCCATCAAGCGGGGAAAGGGCAGTCAAGGGATTGAAGGTCATGTAAACATCCTTTTCAGTAAGCCCTAGATTTTACCTGCCCGACGAAGCAGTGCGCCATACGCTATAATTGACTTCCCCAAATCAAAGAGCATGTGATGAAGCTGATCGGCTCCTACACCAGCCCCTATGTGCGCAAAGTTCGCGTCGTACTGGCTGAAAAAAAATTCGAATACGAGTTCGTCATTGACTCGCCCTGGCTGGAAGACAGCTCGGTGCCGCACCTCAATCCCCTGGGTAAAATCCCCGTGTTACTGCTTGATGACGAAACCCAGCTCTTCGACTCGCGCGTTATCGTTGAATACATCGATGCCGTGACGCCGAATAACAAGCTCTTTCCCGCACCCAATCGCGAGCGTATCGAGGTCAAGCGCTGGGAAGCCTTGGCTGACGGTATCTGCGATGCGGCGGCGACGGCTTTTCTGGAAGCCAAACGCCCCAAAAACGAGCAAAGCGCTGCCTGGATTGCCCGCCAACGCGAAAAAATTGTGCGCGGGCTGGAGTTCATGGCCGATCATCTTGGCGAAAAGCCCTTTTGCACCGGCACCCACTTCTCGATGGCCGATATTGCCGTCGGCTCGGCACTGGGCTATCTGGCCTTCCGTTTTGGCGATATCAACTGGCCGGAAAGCCACCCCAACCTCGGCAAGCTCTACGCCAAACTGATGCTGCGACAGTCTTTCGCCGACAGCGTACCGCACGACTAGAAACCAAGGGCGCCACTGGCGCCCTTTTCATTTCCTGCTTACTTGCTGCCCCAGATCTGCTCCAGCCGGGCATCGCGACCGCAACCGCGGCGATAGTAGGCATAGCGCA
>CAXYZX010000056.1:0-15576 GCA_964293845.1 uncultured Dechloromonas sp. | reverse complement strand
TTTCCTTGATCCGTGAGGCGAGGATGCCGACGACGCCTTCGTGCCAGCTTTCGTCGAAGAGGGCGATGCCGGGGGCGGCGTCTTCGGTGTTAATTGATTCGAGCAGGATCATGGCTTGTTCCTGCATGCCGGATTCGATTTCGCGGCGCGTGCGGTTGAGTGTGTCGAGTTCCTGGGCGATTTGCAGGGCGCGTGCCGGGTCGTCGGTGAGCAGGCATTCAACGCCGAGGCGCATGTCGGCGAGGCGGCCGGCGGCATTGAGGCGTGGGCCGATGAGAAAGCCGAGGTCGAAGGCAGAGGCTTTTTTCGGGTCGCGGCTGGCGGCTTTGAAGAGGGCGGCGATGCCGGTTTGCAGGCGGCCGGCGCGCATGCGCTTCAAACCCTGGCTGACCAGGATGCGGTTGTTGCGGTCGAGTTTGACGACGTCAGCGACGGTGCCGAGGGCGACCAGATCGAGCAAATCGGCAAAGTTGGGTTCGGGGTGATCGGCAAAGAAGCCGCGTTCGCGCAATTCGGCGCGCAGGGCGAGCATGACGTAGAACATGACGCCAACGCCGGCGATGCACTTGGACGGAAAATCGCAGCCTGGCTGGTTGGGATTGACGATGCAGTCGGCGGCGGGCAGCGTGGCAGCCGGCAAATGGTGGTCGGTGATCAGCGTGGCAATGCCCAGCTCGTTGGCGCGGGCAACGCCTTCGAGGCTGGCGATGCCGTTGTCGACGGTGATGATCAGGTCTGGCGACTGCTGAGCGGCAACGTCGACGATTTCCGGCGAGAGGCCGTAGCCGAGCTTGAAGCGATCAGGCAGCAGGAAATTGACCTTGGCGCCGAGTGACTTGAGGGCGCGCATGCCGACTGCCGTGGCGGTGGCGCCGTCGCAGTCGTAGTCGCCGATGATCAACATGCTGGCGTCGGCTTCGATGGCGTCGGCCAGCAACTGCGCGGCGGCGCTGGCGTTGGTCAGCGCAGCGGGCGGGATCAGCGACTTGAGTTCGTAATCAAGCTCGGATTTGTCGGTGACGCCGCGTGCGGCATAGAGGCGGGCGAGCAGCGGGTGCATGCCTTGTTGCTCAAGTTGCCAGACGGTACGCGGCGGGCTGCTGCGGGTGGTGAGACGGGTCATGGGGTGGCTTGCTCGGCAAGGCTGTGGGCGATGGCCGGCAGCGCCTGGGCTTTTTTCCAGAATTTCCAGCGGTCGTTGCTGGTTAATGTGTAGTGAAGTTCGCCATAAATGGTCGGGGCGATCAAAGTGATGCGGTCAACGCGTTTTCCGAGCGTATTTTTTAGCGGGAAAAACCAGTCGCTTTCCAGCGCGGCAAAGGCGTCGCGCCAGCCTTCGCTGTCTTCGTAAAGAATGCGGGGCAAAAGCTGGTCGAGGACGATCAGCGGGTTGTCACCGGCAGCGGGCAGGATTTCGTTCAGGCTTGCCGGGCGCGGCTGCAAGGGTGTGGTGCAGACGGCAGCCAGGCCGGCGGCGAGTGGGTTGTCGCTCCACACACTGGAGTAGCTCGCTGGCTGCGGCGTCGGTTGCGTCCCGCCGCCCCATAGCCACAGACTGTTGACCACCGGCTTGCCGCTGGCCTCGCGGGCTTCATTGACCGGGTGACCGTGCAGGAACATTTGCACTTCGTTAAGCCAGCGGGTCAGGGGCAGGGCGCTACCAGTGAGTTCGCCATCGATACGACGCCCGGCAACGGAAGAAATTGGCTTTACCGGGTGGTCGACCGCAACATTCAGCCGCAGATACCAGCGCCGGGCGGTGGCGACGTGGAATTGGCCGATATCGGCAAATTCGGCATTCAGTGAGGTGGCGAGCTGTTGTGCTTCGTCATCGTCCAACTCAAAGGCACCGGCATCGGCGAGGATGATGCGCTCCTGATGAAAGCGCAGATGCACCGGGTCGGCGCACAGCCAGTGCCCATCAGGCGCCGGGCTGGCCGCCTCGCCAAGCAGGCGCAGGGCGCCGAAGGGCGCATCCTGAAAAGCAAAGCGCTCAGCGAGAACGGTTTCAAACGGGCGCCGTGGGCGCTGATCAAGCAGGGCATGGGCAAGCAGCCATTCGAGGCCGGGTGCGGCAAGCTTGCCAAGGGTGAATTGGTCAGCCGGTTCGGGCCAGATCAGTTCGGGTACAAGCAGAGTGAGATGCACGGGAGGCGGGCGGAATGCGGCGAGGGGAGAGCGCTTGAGTGTACCATAGCGTTTTTTCACGCTCCCCCTCTGCCGCATGGCCCTGCCTTACGAATTAATGATCGGTTTGCGCTACACGCGCGCCAAACGCCGCAATCACTTTATCTCCTTCATTTCAATGATTTCCATGGCCGGTATTGGCTTGGGTGTCGCCGCGCTGATTGTGGTGCTGTCAGTGATGAATGGATTTCAGAAGGAATTGCGCACGCGCATTCTGGGTGTGGCTTCACACATACAAATTTCCGGCATCAACGGTGAGCTGAGCGATTGGTCATCGATTGCGGCGCAGGCCGCCAAGCATCCTGAAGTTCGTGCGGCGGCACCTTTCGTTCAGTCGCAGGCGATGTTTACCTTTGACGGTGGCGTCAAGGGTTCGCTGGTGCGCGGCATTGAGCCGGAAATGGAAGATCGCGTTGCCGATTTTCGCGCGACGATCAAGAGCGGCAGCCTTGATGACTTGCGACCGGGCGAGTTTGGTGTCGTGCTCGGTGCCGATCTGGCGCGCTCGCTGCGCGTTTTTACTGGCGACAAGGTGACGCTAATTGCGCCGCAGGGTACGGTGACGCCGGCTGGCGTCTTGCCGCGGCTCAAGTCCTTCCGCGTCGTCGGGATATTTGAAGTGGGCATGTACGAATACGACAGCGGCCTGGCCCTGATTCATATTCAGGACGCGCAACGCTTGTACCAGATGGAGGACCGCGTGACCGGGGTCCGCCTCAAGGTGGAGGATCTGTTCAAGGCACCGCGCATCGCGCGCGAGCTGGCCGGGATGGTCAATGCCGATGCCTACATCAGTGACTGGACCAAGAGCCACGCCAATTTCTTCCGCGCTGTGCAGATCGAGAAAAACATGATGTTCATCATTCTCTCGCTGATCGTTGCCGTGGCAGCATTCAACCTGGTTTCCACGCTGGTCATGGCAGTGACCGACAAGCAGGCCGATATCGCGATTTTGCGAACTTTGGGCGCGCGGCCGTTGTCAATCATGACGATTTTTGTTGTGCAGGGCGCCTTGGTTGGTTTCATTGGCTTGGGCTTGGGCATTGTTGGTGGCGTCGCGCTGGCGCTCAATATCGACGTTGTCGTACCCTTCATCGAGCGCATGCTGGGTGTTCATTTCCTCTCGAAAGAGGTTTATTACATTTCCGATCTGCCATCCGATTTGCAATGGGGCGACGTCTGGGGCGTTACCGGCATCGCCTTCGTGCTCGCCTTGCTGGCGACGCTCTACCCGAGTTGGCGGGCATCGCGGGTCAATCCGGCGGAGGCGCTGCGCTATGAGTGATCTCGTGTTGCAGGCGCGCAATTTGAGCAAGGCATTTCGCGGCGGCGGGTTGGATGTCAATGTCCTGTCGCAGGTTAACCTGAGCATTGCGCATGGCGAAACCGTCGCCATCGTTGGTGCTTCGGGTTCCGGCAAAAGTACTTTGCTGCATTTGCTGGGTGGGCTGGATGCGCCAAGCAGCGGTGATGTGACCTTGATGGGCCGCGATTTTTCGGCCCTCGGCGAGGTTGACCGCGGCGATTGGCGCAACAAGCATCTTGGCTTTGTTTACCAGTTCCATCATCTGCTGGCCGAGTTTTCAGCGCTGGAAAACGTTGCCATGCCGCTCCTCATTCGCCGTACCCCACGGGATGAAGCCCTGGCCCGAGCCGAAAAAACCTTGCAGGCAGTTGGCCTTGGTCACCGTGTTGAACATCGGCCGGGCGAGTTGTCTGGCGGCGAGCGCCAACGCGCCGCGATTGCCCGCGCCTTGGTCAGCGAACCTTCCTGTTTGCTGGCCGATGAGCCGACCGGCAACCTGGATCGCCAGACCGCCAACACCGTTTTTGACCTGCTGATCGAGCGTGTGCGTTTGCAGAATGCCAGCCTGGTCATGGTGACTCATGATCCGCAACTAGCCGAAAGAGCTGATCGGGTACTCAGTTTGAACGATGGTGTGCTGGTCAATTAGCACGTAACCTCTAATCAATAAAAGCAACATTTGGAGATTTGGATGAAAACCCTGTTTATCCCGGCAATTCGGCTAATGAATCAGATTCGCTATCCGGGCAAGTTTTTCCTGCTTGGTTCGGCGGTTTCGCTGGTTATTCTGATTCTCCTTTTTTCAGTATTCAACAGTCTGAGCCGGGATATCCATGTCGCAGAGCACCAACTCGAGGGGTTGCAGATGCTCAAGCCCTTGAATCGTTCGGTGCAGTACCTGCAGCAACATCGTGGCCTGTCGGCCGGTTTGCTCGGTGGCAACGAAGGCATGCGCGACAAGCGTGCGACCAAGGAAAAAGAGACCGGCGATGCGATTCAGGCGACAGATGCAGTTTTGCCTATCGCGCTGCGTGAGAGCACAAGCTGGAAGAAAATTCGCGCTGATTGGGAAACGCTGCGTTCGCAGGGGCTGACCTGGGCGGTGCCGGAAAACATCAAGGCCCACACCGCGCTGATCGACCAGATGTTGCAGTTCATGGTTGAAACGGCAGATGCGACCGAAATGACACTCGACCCGTCGATGGATACCTTCTACATGATGGATACCGTCGTCGTGAAGATGCCGGCGATGATGGAGCGCCTTGGGCAAACCCGGGCGCGTGGGACCGGTGTGCTGGCCAAGAAGGAAATTTCGCCGCAGATGAAGATAGACATGGCGTCTACGCTCGCTGAAATGGCGAACAATCTGCGCGCACAGAATATCAATCTGGAGAAAGTCATACGCTTTGCACCGACTGTTTCCGGTGCCTTGAGTGGTCCGGGCAAGGAGTTTTCAGATAACGTCGGCAAGGTGTTCGGCCTGGTTCGTGAAGACATTCTCTCGGAGCGGTTTTCAACGGCAGCGCAGGACTATTTCAACCAGACAACCAGCATTATCGATGCCGGTTACAAGACCATCTTTGATGTCCTGATTCCCGAATATGAGCGGCAGATCAATGCTCGCAAGGCAGTGGCGGAGAAGACCTTGGTGCTGACCATGGTCCTCTCACTGGGTGTGCTGGCGGTGGTGATCTACCTGGGTGCCGGTATGTATTACTCGGTGATCGGCAGCGTCGGCACCTTTTCGCAAGGAGCAAAGCGTCTGGCGGATGGTGATCTGACGGTGCAGTTCGATACCGACGGCCGCGACGAACTGCATAGTGCGGGCGGTGACTTCAACGCCATGGCCCAGGCCTTCCGTAGCCTGCTGGCCAACATCCAGCAGGAAGCGCAGGATTTGAAGCAGGCTTCCGAACAACTGGCTTTAGCCAGCCAGCAGATTTCCAGTAGCACCAGTGCGCAAAGCGATTCGGCGTCCAGCATGGCGGCCTCGGTTGAGGAAATGACCGTGGGCATCGATCACATTGCCAAGAATGCTCAGGATGCGCAGAGCTACTCTCACGAATCAGACGAGGTAGCTGCCAACGGTGGGCGCATAGTTCAGGGTGTGGTTAATGAAATACAAGGCATTGCCGCAACCGTGAATGACTCGGCGGCGGCCGTTGAAGCACTTGGCCAGCAGTCGGACAAAATATCGGCCATTGTTGGTACGATCAAGGAGATTGCCGACCAGACCAACTTGCTGGCGCTCAACGCGGCGATCGAGGCGGCCCGTGCCGGCGAGTCCGGCCGTGG
Organism: uncultured Dechloromonas sp.; assembly: GCA_964293845.1. Taxonomy (GTDB): domain Bacteria; phylum Pseudomonadota; class Gammaproteobacteria; order Burkholderiales; family Rhodocyclaceae; genus Azonexus. Next base: position 9,788 of record CAXYZX010000056.1, on the reverse strand, counting down.
TTTTGCGGTGGTGGCTGATGAGGTAAGGAAACTGGCCGAACGGACCGCCAAATCAACCCAGGAAATTGCCGGCATGATAGGTGGAATTCAGTCTGGAACGGCGACTGCGGTGAGCAGCATGAAGCTTGGTGTCGGCAAGGTGGCAAGCGGGGTCGAACAGGCCAGGCTGGCCGGGGAGGCGATTGTGCAGGTACAAAAGCAGTCACGTGAAGTGGCTGAGGCCGTTGCCGAAATATCTGTCTCGTTGCGCGAGCAGGCAACAGCGAGTACCGAAATCGCGCAAAACGTCGAGCGCATTGCCCAGATGGCCGAAGAGAATGATGCTGCAGCCAGCGGTAATGCGGCAACGGCTGGTCGACTGCGTCAGTTAGCCGAGAAACTGACCAGCGAGGTTTCACGGTTCCGAACCTGATTGCCCGAGTGCACCAAGAGGCGGCCGCGAGCCGCCTTTTTCTTGATGTGGAGCGGGTTTTGCAGTTACAGTTGGCTCTAGTGTAAAAAATTGTAATGGAGCCCGCTATGCAAGTGTTCTTTGCCCCGGCAATTTCCCTGATGAACCGTTTGCGCTACAACAGCAAGTTTTTGTTGCTCGGTGTGGCGATGGGTATCGTCATGCTGCTGCTGTTATTTACCGTGTTCGTGAATCTGAACCGTGATATTCAAACTGCCAGTAATGAGCTTGACGGACTGCAGGTACTCAAGCCAGTCAACAAAATGGCGCAATTCATGCAGCAGCATCGAGGTCTTTCGTCGGGGGTGCTGAACGGCAACGATGCCATGAAGGACAAGCGGGCAGCCAAGGAAAAAGAGGTTTCAGATATTGTCAGTGCCAGCGAAGCGATGCTTTCGCCCAAACTGCGTGATTCGGCAATCTGGAAAAAAATTCGCCAGGACTGGGAAGAAATTCGCGTACAGGGGCTGTCCTGGACCCCGCCGGAAAATTTCAAGCGCCATACGGTAATGATCCGGAATGTTCTGGTTTTGATGGTCGACATTGCCGATGACTCCGAGTTGACGCTTGATCCGGTCATCGATACCTACTATTTCATGGATACCGTAGTCAGCAAAATGCCGGCCATGCTTGAGCCGCTCGGCATTACCCGCGCCCGCGGTACGGGCGTGTTGACCAAAAAGGAACTGACGCCGCAGATGCGTATCGACATCGCGACGGTGATTGCCCAGATGGACAGTACCCTGAGTGCCCAGAATGACAATATCGCCAAGGTTGTGCGTTTTGCACCAAGCTTGCAGGCGGGCTTGAGCGGTCCGGCCAAGGAGTTTTCGGATGGTGCCGAGAAAATTTTTGCCTTGGTGCGTAACGATATTCTTGGCGAAAAATTTGCCACTGACCCCAAGGATTACTTTGCGCAGACTACCCAGGTCATCGATCTCGGCTACAAGGTGATGTTCGAGGTGCTGATTCCGCAGTTCGAACAGCAATTAAAAGAGCGTATGGCGGAGGCACGTAATGCCTTGATTTTTAACGTGGGTATAGCGCTGTTCGTCATGGTGCTGGTTGGTTACCTGGCTTTCGGTACCTATTATTCGGTGATCAACAGTGTGACGGTCTTCTCGCAGGGTGCCCGCCGTTTGGCGGATGGTGATCTGACGGTACAGTTTTCCACTGCGGGTCATGATGAGTTGCATATGGCCGGTAACGACTTCAATGATATGGCGACTGCTTTCCGTACTTTACTGGGCCGCATTCAGAGTGATGTTCAGCAATTACGTGGCGCGGCCGAGCAACTCGCTACCTCTAGCCAGCAGATTTCTTCGGGTACCGAGGCGCAGAGCGATTCTGCATCAACCATGGCGGCGGCTGTCGAGCAGATGACAGTCGGTGTCGATCACATTGCCAAAAATGCTCAGGAGGCCCAAGGCTACTCGCGCGAATCTGACGACGTTGCCAGGCAGGGCAGCAGCATCGTCGAAGATGTGGTCAAGGAAATTCAGGGTATTGCCAATACTGTCAATCAATCAGCTGCTGCAGTTGAAGCGCTAGGCAAGCACTCCGATCAGATTTCCGCCATCGTCGGCACAATCAAGGAAATTGCCGACCAGACCAACTTGCTGGCGCTCAACGCAGCGATCGAAGCAGCGCGTGCCGGTGAGTCAGGGCGTGGTTTTGCGGTAGTTGCCGATGAAGTGCGCAAACTGGCAGAACGTACTGCCAAATCAACCCAGGAAATTGCCGGGATGATCGGAGCGATTCAGTCCGGTACGGCTACGGCGGTGTCCAGCATGAAGATGGGCGTGGAACGCGTGGCGAATGGGGTTGAGCAGGCAGAAAAGGCGGGCGGTGCGATTGCCCAGGTTCAGGCGCAGTCGCGTCAGGTGCGCAATGCGGTTGATGAAATCTCGACGGCCTTGCGTGAGCAGTCGGCGGCCAGTACTGAAATTGCCCAGAACGTCGAACGAATTGCCCAGATGGCAGAAGAGAACAACGTGGCGGCCTGCAACAATACGGAAACCGCAGGCCGCTTGCGTCACTTGGCCGAAACCCTGAGCACCGCGGTTTCGCGCTTCAGGACCTGAGTTTGCGTCGACGCCAGGCGCGCATCAGAAAAACGCGCCAGGCGGCTTTGGTTACAGCATAGCCAAGTACTGATAGTAAGCTGGCCAGGACGACGAGTCCTATACCTAAGGGTTTGGCGGCGTTCATCATCCAGCCCTGCATGGCGCTGGTCCAGGCGACAAATATCGTCGGATCGAAGGCCGGGGGCGCGACAAAACTCGAGTGGTCGCCAATGATCAGGCGGCCAATCTGATAAGCCAGTACATAGAGCGGCACGATGGTCAGCGGGTTGGTGTAAAGCGTGACCAGCAGTGCCAGTGGCAGGTTGACGCGAAAAACCAGAGCACAGCCTGCCGCGCCTACCATCTGCAGCGGTCCCGGAATCAGCCCGCAAAACATGCCGGCAGCGACCGCACCAGCCGCCGAATGGCGGTTCAGGTGCCAGAGGCGCGGGTGCAATAGCGAAGAGGCAAATGGCCGCAGCCATGGGTTGCTGCGTATGCTCTCGTGACTCGGCAGGTATTTTTTCAGGTAGTTGCGCATGGTTGGCTATTATTGCAGGATGCGTCTCAATATTCTTGCCTTTGCCGCTGGTGTGCTGCTCCTGCAGTGGCAAGCCGAGCTCCCGATCTTCGGGCAGTGGGCCTTATTGGGATTGTTGTTTTTGCTCCCGGCAAGGCGTTGGCCGAATAGCGTTGGGCGCTCGCTGGCCTTGCTTGGCTGCTTTTTGTTTGGCTTCGGTTTTGCCTGCTGGCGAGCCGAGGTGCGCCTGGCTGATGAGTTACCGATGGCCTGGGAAGGGCGCGATATCGAAGTTATCGGTGTGGTGGCCGGTTTGCCGCAGGATTTTAGCCACGGTACACGCTTCGAATTTGACGTTGAAAAGACGTTGACCGCAGCAGAAGGAAATGTGGCAACCGTGGTTCCATCGCGCGTGATGATTTCCTGGTACCAAGGGCGCGGCGATGAGGGAAATACTGAGCGCCAGGCGACCAAGCCGGGCGAACGCTGGAAGCTGACGCTGCGTCTCAAGCGTCCGCACGGCAATGCCAATCCGCATGCTTTCGATTATGAGGTCTGGCTGCTGGAGCGCGGCATTCGCGCAACCGGTTATGTACGCAACAACCCGCCGCAGCGCTTGCAGGAGATGGTCTGGGTGCCGGGCTATGCAGTTGAGCGCCTGCGCTACCGGGTACGTGAGCGTTTGCAGGCAGTATTGCCGGCAGAGCGCTATCCGTTGACCGGGATACTGGTCGCGCTGGCGATTGGTGATCAGAAATCGGTGAATGGCGATTTGTGGACGACCTTTAATCGAACCTCGGTCACTCATCTTTTTTCAGTATCAGGAAGTCATATCACGCTGGTGGCAGCCCTGATGGCCGGGTTGGTGGGCAGGGCCTGGCGACGTGTTCCGCGTCTGGCGCTGCGTATGCCTGCACAGCGGGCTGCTTTGCTGGCCGGTTGCCTGACGGCTTTTACCTATGTCTTTCTGGCCGGCTTTGGCGTACCAGCCCAGCGCACCCTCTACATGCTTCTGGTGGCGGCTCTGGTAATGCTTTCAGGGCGCATTCCGGCACCCAGCCGGGTGCTTTTGCTGGCACTGTTGGTCGTGCTGTTGATTGACCCCTGGGCGATTCTTGCCGCTGGTTTCTGGCTGTCATTCGGCGCGGTTGGCGCACTGCTCTATGTCGCCTCGGCACTGGTCGGTGATCAGCGCGCCTGGAAAGTCAGGCTGTGTGCCTGGGGCGTTATGCAATGGACGGCAACGCTGGCTTCGCTGCCGGTGCTGCTCTTGATCTTCCAGCAGTTTTCGCTGGTTTCGCCGCTGGCTAACGCTCTCGCCATCCCGGTCATTACCTTTATTGTTACGCCGCTGGCCCTGCTTGGAGCCTTGATTCCGTGGTGGCCGATTCTTCTCGTTGCGCACACCGTTCTCAGTTGGCTGATGATATTCCTCGAGTGGTGTGCAGGCTGGCCGGTCTGGCTGATTCCGGCTCCCCCGCTCTGGGCGGCGATCGTTGCTGGTCTTGGCGTTGCCATTTGCTTGCTGCCACGCGGGATGGTCGGGCGTGGCCTGGGTTTGCTGATGCTGGTGCCGGTCATCTTCTGGCCGGCTGAGCGCCCGCCGGAAGGTATTGCTCAAGTGACTGTGCTCGATGTCGGGCAAGGTCTGGCGGCAGTGATCCAGACCCGTCAACACACGCTGATTTACGATCCGGGGCCGCTTTACAGCGCCGAATCGGATGCCGGGCAAAGGGTTGTTGTTCCTTATCTGCGTGCTTTGGGAGTCAATCGTGTCGATCTGCTGATGGTCACCCACCGCGATAGCGATCATTCAGGCGGCCTGGCTTCCGTGCAGTTGGCACTCGAGATCGGCGAGTTGCGTTCATCGCTGGAGGGCGTCGGCGGCACGCGTTGTCTAAGCGGTCAGCAATGGGCCTGGGATGGCGTTCTCTTCGAAGTGCTGCACCCGACGGACGAGGATTATTCTGCCGGGCGCAAGAGTAATAATTTGTCCTGCGTGCTGCGTGTGACGGCGGGGGGCCGGCGCATGTTGCTCACTTCCGATATTGAAGCGCGTGACGAGGTGGCTCTGCTTGAGCGTTATTCGGGTGATCTCGCGGCTGATGTGCTGCTCGTGCCACACCACGGTAGCAAAACCTCGTCGACACCAGAATTCATGGCGGCGGTTGGCGCCGCCGAGGTCTTGATCCCCGTCGGTTACCTCAACCGCTTCGGCCATCCCAAGCCCGAAGTGCTTGAACGTTACACCGCAAAAGGCAGTCGTATCTGGCGTACCGACCGTGATGGAGCACTACGCCTTATGCTGGGTACTGATCGCAGTGTTACCCCGCTGGCTTGGCGCGCACAGCACAAACGCTATTGGCATGGGCGGTGATACAGTGCGGAATGAGGAGAAATACAAATGAGAAAAAACAGTGTGCAATGTGTCAGCCCATCGGGCATTCATCGTATGGCCTATACCGAGTGGGGGGCGCCGGACAATCCACGGGTGCTGATCTGTGTCCATGGCCTGACCCGCAATGCGCGTGACTTTGATTTTCTCGCTGCGGCGCTGGCTCAGCATTACCGTGTCGTTTGCCCCGATGTGGTTGGGCGCGGCCAGAGCGGCCGTTTGCGCAACCCAGCAGGTTACGGCATTGCGCAGTATGTGGCGGACATGATGACGCTGGTTGCGCGCTTGAATGTCGAAAGTGTGCATTGGGTGGGTACGTCGATGGGCGGTCTGATCGGCATGGCGCTGGCCAGTATGGAAGGCTCGCCAATCCGCAAGATGCTGCTCAATGATGTCGGGCCGTTGATTACGGTGGAATCATTGCAGCGTATTGCCACTTACGTTGGCATTGATCCAACCTGGCCAAGTTTTGATGAGGCGCTCGCCTTCGTCAAGCTGGTCAGCGCGCCCTTCGGTCAATTGAGCGAGGCCGAGTGGGTTCATCTGACCGAACATAGCGTCGCGCAGCGTAGTGACGGCACTTGGGGCTTCCTTTACGATCCGGCAATTGCCGCCCCCTTCAAGGCCGCCTTTGTCGATAAGGATATCGATCTGTGGCCGGTTTATGACCTCATTCGCTGCCCGACCATGGTGGTGCGCGGTGCAGAATCGGACCTGCTGACTCGTGAGACCTGGCAAGCCATGGGTGAGCGCGGTCCACGCGCCAAACTGGCTGAAATTCCTGGTGTCGGGCATGCCCCGATGTTTTTGCATGACGAGCAGATCGCCGTTGTGCGAGACTTTTTATTGACCGCATGAAACACATAGCTATTGACGGGCGGCGCCTTGAGTACCGTGATTTTCCCGCAACCAAGGCTGATCTGCCGGTTCTGTTATTGCTGCACGAAGGCCTGGGTTGCGTCGCCATGTGGCGCCACTTTCCCGAGAAACTGGCTGCGGCAACCGGTTGTCGCGTCATCGTCTGGTCGCGGGCGGGCTACGGTGGCTCGGCACCTTACGCCGAGCCACGCACGCCACGTTACATGCATCGCGAGGCACTGGAGGCTTTGCCGGCCTTGCTCGCTGCTTTGAAGATTGAACGCCCGCTGCTGGTTGGGCACAGCGACGGTGCCAGCATCGCGCTGATTTTTGCCGGTGCTTTTCCAGCGCAGACTTGTGGTGTTGTCGCGATGGCGCCGCACGAGTTTGTCGAGGAAGAAACCCTGGCCGGAATTTTGGCGGCAAAAACGACGTGGACCGCAACCGACTGGCCGCAGAAGCTGGCGCGCTATCACCACGATGCGCCGCGCGTGTTCAGCGACTGGAACGATACCTGGCTGGCGCCGGCATTCCGCAACTGGAATATTGAGGAATATTTGCCGCAGATTACCTGCCCAGTACTGGCCCTGCAGGGCGAAGATGATGAATACGCCACCATGCGCCAGATCGATGTGATTGCTGAAAAAGTGCCGGGAAGCGAATTGCTCAAGCTGGCCAAATGCGGTCACTCGCCGCAGCGCGATCAGGAAGCGGTGGTGCTGGCAGCCGTTGCGGCGTTTGTCAGTCGCGCCAAAGGATCCTGACGGTAATAGCGTTTGAGCAGGCTGTAGAGGGCAGGGTATTCGCGGTTGACGACCTCGGGTAGTTCAAAAAAGCTTTCTGACAGCACGGCAAAAAACTCGGCCGGATCGTCGCTGGCGTAAGGGTCGATGAGGGTTTCCTCACCGTCATCGACACGCCGGCAGAAGTCATCGTAGGCGCTGGCGCAGGTTGCTATCCACTCTTCCTCGCTGAGCCCGGAATGCAATGCCGGCATGCCGTCGGCCTCGCCATTGAGCATGTCCAGCTTGTGCGCGAATTCGTGGATCACCACGTTGTAGCCATCCCCGGCCAACTGCACGTCGTGCCAGGAAATGATCAGCGGCCCGCCTTCCCAGGCCTCGCCGGAAATCACGTCATCGTATTCATGAATGACGCCGTTTTCGTCCTCTATTTGCCGCGCGACGACGAATTCGTTGGGATAAACCACAATACCCACCCAGTCGCGGTAGGCGCTCAGCCCCAGCTTGAGAATGGGCAGGCAGCCCTGGGTGGCAATCGAGACACAGATTTCGTCACTCAATTGCAGGCCGCCTACAGCGCTGAATTCTTTCTCGGCGAGAAAGGCCTCAACCAGAATTTTCAGTGCTTTTTTCTCGTCGACCGCAAGATTCTCAATGAAGGGCAGTGCAGCGAGTGTTGCCTGCCATAGTGCCAAATCGATTTCCGGGCTTTTTTTGCTGATGAACCAGTCGAGCCAACCCATTATTTTTTCATTGTCAGCCAAATGCCGCAGAAGATCAGGCCGATGCCGAGATAGTGATACCAGAGCGGAATTTCATTCAAAAAGAGGGCGGAAAGCAGGGTGCCAAAGACTGGCATCAGGTGAATGAACAGGCTGGCCTTGCTCGCCCCCACTTCGGCAACGCCCCGGTTGTAGAAAATGTAGCCAAGAAAGCTGGGGAAGATACCGACGTAGGCGAGCGAGGCGAGCGAGCCGAGATAAACGTTAATGTGCCGCCCGCTAGCCATTTCCCACAAATACGCCGGCAGCAGCGCAGCCAGACCGACGGCAGTCATTGCGGCAAGCATCAGCATCGGGTGCACGCCACTCGGGCGCCAGGCGAGGCCGACGGTATAAATAGCCCAGACCAAGACCGCCAGCAGCATCCAGGCATCGCCAAGGTTCAGGTCGAGGTGAAAGAGAATATTGAGATCGCCATGCGCCACAATGGTCAGCGCACCGCACAGGGAGATGACGACACCCAGGCCTTCAAGGCGCTTCAGGTGCTTGCCGAGAAAGGCCCAGGAAATGGCAATGGTGGCGACCGGAATAAAGGAGTTGAGCAACACCGCGTTGGTCGCCGACGTATATTGCAGAGCAATGTAAGCAAAGGTGTTGTAACCACCAACGCCGATCAGGCCGAGAATCAGTACCGGCTTCCAGCCTTGTTTCAGCAGCGGCCACTGGCTTTTGAAATGGGGCAGGGCGAGCGGCAGCACGAGAGCGAAGGCAATTGCCCAGCGCCAGAAGGCCAGTGCCATCGGCGGCACGTCAGCACGGATGCCCCGGCCAAGTACCATGTTGCCCGACCAGAAGAGGGCTGTCAGGGTTAGCAGAAGGTAGGGGTTGGTAAAAAAATGTGAGTGTTTTGTCGTCATGATGTGAATTATGCAGCAGGGCCGGCGCTTGGGTCAGACGGTATAATCCCTACATGGTTTCCGTCGTTCACTCCGTCGCTGCACAAAGCGACTTTGACCAATACTTCACCATCCTCTCTGATGGTTTGCTGCCGGCTGACGCTTTACGTTTGCGTGCTTCAGTCGAATACGCCTGGGAGGTCTATGGTGAGGCCATGCTCGGCAGTGGCGAGCGCATCTGGTCGCATGCGCTGGGCATGGCGGTCATCATCGCCGGCCTCAAGCTGGATGTTGATTCTCGCATGGCGGCAGTTCTTTTCGCCATCCCGGCCCACGACGAACATGGCATCGCCCGAATCGAAGAGCGATTCGGCAAGCCGGCGGCACATCTGGTCAATGGCATTTCACGCCTGAATCGCTTGCGCCCGATCACCAAGGGTTTCGTCGCTGCCAATGTCGAGGCTGGCGAGGTAAATCCGGTCGAAATGAAGGCGCAGATCGAAGTGCTGCGCAAGATGTTGCTGGCGATGGTCGAGGATATTCGCGTTGTGCTGTTGCGTCTGGCTAGCCGGACGCAAACTTTGCGTTTTTATGCGGCCAACCCGAACGACTTGCGTGTTCAAGTGGCGCGTGAAACGCTGGATCTTTACTCGCCGCTGGCCAACCGGCTCGGTGTCTGGGAATTGAAGTGGGAACTGGAAGATTTGTCCTTCCGTTTCCTGCACCCGGATACCTACAAGCAAATTGCCAAAATGCTCGACGAGAAGCGCACCGAGCGCGAGCAGTTCATCGTCGATGCGGTGAAAAAAGTACGCGAAGAGCTTGAGTCCGCCGGTGTAAAAAACGCCGAAATTTACGGTCGACCGAAACATATCTATAGCATCTGGAACAAGATGCGCAAGAAAAACGTCGAGTTCTCCGAGGTTTACGACATTCGTGCCTTGCGCATCATTGTTGATGATCTGCGTGACTGTTATACCGCACTAGGCATCGTGCACAACCTGTGGTCGCCGATTTCCAAGGAGTTCGATGACTACATCTCGAATCCCAAGGGCAATTACTACCGTTCGCTCCACACGGCCGTACGTTGCCCGGATGGACGCAGTCTGGAAATCCAGATTCGGACCTGGGAAATGC
>CAXYZX010000055.1:0-15650 GCA_964293845.1 uncultured Dechloromonas sp. | reverse complement strand
TCGCGGATGGCGACGTATTCCATCTCCGGCGTGATGATGCCTTGGCGGGCGTAGTGCATCTGCGAGACGTTCTTGCCGGCCTTGGCGCGCAGTGGCTTGCGGTGCAGACCGGGGAAGCGCAGTTCGTCGAGTTCCTTGTCATCGGCACGTTTCTGGCCGAATTCGGAACTCAGGCCGGGCAATTCCTCGGTGTCGCCGCGTTCGGCGATCCATTGGGCACGCAGGGCGGGCAGGCCGCTACGGATATCGATCTTGGCGGCCGGGTCGGAATAAGGGCCGGAACAGTCGTACACATAAACGGGCGGATTTTTTTCGCCACCGAATGCGGTATCGGTATCGGCTTGCGAAATTTCGCGCATCGGCACCTGAATGTCCGGACGCGAACCTTCTATGTAAACTTTGCGGGAATTGGGCAGCGGCTGGACTGCGGCCTCGTCGACGTGGGCGTTGGCGGCGAGGAAAGTATCTTTGGCGTTCATGAGTGCTCCGTGCGGGGATTCAGCGGGGTAAGACGGGCAAGGAGCGATCTGGTTCCAACAACAAGTTCGTTTCCCTACGACGGCATGACCCGGTCAGGTTCGAAGGGTTTTTCTCAGTCGACCGCAACAAATAGCACGGTTGACACCCCTAACGAGAGCCTGCAAGTTACTGGAAACACAGGCAGAATGCAAGGAATCGCATTCTTGGCTTAAGATCTTTGGAAATTTGCCGAAATATATCTGTCAAGTACACGAAAATTAACTAAAAAGTCTTAATGGGGTTTGAAATGCGTCTTCTCACAATTGCGGTTCTGCTGGCCTCCTTGCCTTGGGCAGCCTCGGCAGCGCCAACCTGGCAGACCATTTCCTCCGAACCCGGCAAACGTATCGAACTCGATCGCACCAGCCTCAAACGCGACGATACGGGCAAGGTGCAAGCTCAGGGCCGGGTTATTCTCGAAAAAGAACTGATTGATCCAAAATCAGGCGCCGGCTACCGCGTCATCGAAGCAATCACCCGCTACGACTGCAACACGCGCAATGCCAATACGATAAAGCGTATTTTCAAGAGAAACGAAAACGAAATCATCCGCGAGGAGGAGATCAAAGGCAACGACCTCCCGGTTCGCACGGGCACGCTTGACGACAAGGTGTTGCGTGAAGTTTGCCGGCCACCAAAAGAGAGCGCCGTCGAAATTGCACAGAAAGCAAATGATGCCGCCGCTCAACTGAAACAAGCCAACGATGAGTTGATCAAGAAGGAAATGCTCAAGGCGGAAAAGCCGACCATCGTCAAAGCCTCGGACGCTGCGGAAGCGCCAAAATCAGTCATTCCGTCGATTCGCCCAAATTTGAAAGCGGCTGCCGAGGCCGCCCGGGAAACTGCACCAGCCCCTGCGCCCGCTCCAGTCAAGGAGACCGCAACGCACTCCATGCCAACGGTGGTCACCAAGCAGCCCTCGACGATTGTTGTCCACACCACAAGCAAGCCAACGCCTACTCCGGCAAAGCCAGCCAAGTCAGCAGCACCAAAATCCGGTGGCTACATGCTGGAATTGGCCCACAGTGATTCGGCAGCACAGCATCGACACATCCATTGGTCTTACGAGGGTGAAGGCGGCCCCGAAAACTGGTCAAAACTCGATCCCAAGAACACCGCCTGTGCCATCGGCCAACGCCAGTCGCCAATCGATATCCGCGAAGGCATCAAGGTCGATCTCGAACCCGTACAGTTCGACTATCGTCCTTCGTCTTTCCGTATTATCGATAACGGCCACACGGTGCAGGTCAATGTCGGCGACAGCAGCATTACCCTGACCGGAAAGACCTACGAACTGGTCCAGTTCCATTTCCACCGCCCGTCCGAAGAGAAAGTTAATGGCCGCAACTTCGACATGGTGGCACACTTGGTCCACAAGGCTGACGATGGTGCTCTAGCGGTCGTCGCAGTGCTTATGGAGCGTGGCGAAGAGAACCCGTTCATTCAGTTGCTATGGAACAACATGCCACTGGAAAAGAACATCGCCGTCTCCCCACCCACCCCCACCATCAACCCGTCGTCCTTGCTGCCTGCCAGCCGCAACTACTATACCTATATGGGTTCCCTGACCACGCCCCCCTGTACTGAGGGGGTGCTCTGGCTGGTCATGAAACAACCGGTGCAGGTCTCTGGCGATCAGATTGCCATTTTCTCGCGCCTTTACCGCCACAACGCCCGCCCGATTCAGCCGGCAAAGGACCGCCTGATCAAAGAAGGGCGTTGACCGAAATTCGATCTCGGTGGTAACTTAATGACTAATTAGTCATTAAGTTACCCATGAATATTGGCAGCCCACCCCGCAAACGCCGCAAAGAGGCGCGACCATCCGAATTGGCGGCCGCAGCATTAGCGTTATTTGTCGAAAAGGGCTTTGCGGCGACCCGACTTGAGGACGTCGCCAAATCTGCCGGAGTATCCAAGGGCACGCTTTACCTCTACTTCGATAGCAAAGAAGCGCTCTTCAAAAGCGTCATTCAGGAAGGTGTCATTCCGGTTCTGATCGAGGGCGAAAGCATTGCCGCACGTCATGAGGGAAGTGCTTTTGCGCTGATGGAAAAACTGCTGGATAACTGGTGGGCGGGCATTGGTGAAACCAATTTTTCCGGCATCCCCAAACTAATGGTGGCAGAAGCACGCAACTTCCCTGAACTGGCCCGTTTTTATTACGAAAACGTTATTCGTCGTGGACGTGCCATGCTCAGATCGGCACTGGAGCGCGGCATGGATAGCGGCGAATTCTCCAAAATGGACGTCGAAACCACCATCGACGTTGTCATTGCTCCCATTCTGATGCTCGTTATCTGGCGTCACTCCATGGCCTGCTGCCAAAACAATCCAGTTGATCCAAAACAATATTTGGCGGTTCACCTTAATCTGCTGCGCGAAGGGCTGAAAGGGAGTCAGGTATAATTTTGTTTTGTCGGAATCAATATATTAGCCTGTGCTAATATTTAGCCTGCGGAGAGCCAAATGAATATCGAGCAAGCCCGTTTCAATATGATCGAGCAACAGATTCGCCCTTGGGAAGTCTTGGACCCCAAGGTGCTCGACCTATTGTTTGTCGTAAAACGTGAAGATTTTGTGCCGGCCGCATACAGAAATCTGGCATTCGCCGACATGGAAATTCCGATTGGCAGCGGCCAGGTCATGCTGGCGCCGCGCGTCGAAGCCAAGCTGCTTCAGGAGCTTGGTATAAAAAGTACCGACAAGGTGCTGGAAGTCGGCACCGGTAGCGGCTATATGGCGGCATTGCTGGCGGCGCGTGCCGAACACGTTGTTACCGTTGAACTACGCCCTGAACTGGCTGATTTCGCCCGTGAAAATATCAAGCGCGCAGGAATTACCAATATCACGGTAGAAACCGGTTGCGGCGCCAAAGGCTGGGCGCAGCGCGGCCCCTATGACGCCATTGTGGTTTCCGCTGCAGTCCCCGTCGTGCCCGAAGCCGTACTCAAACAATTACGCGTCGGCGGCCGTCTGGCCATCGTTGTTGGCGAGGCGCCAGCCATGGAGGCCCAATTGATTACGTGTACTGCAGACGGCATCTATAACACCATCAATCTGTTTGAGACGGTCGTTCCCTGCCTTGATGGCGTCAGCGCCAAATCTGGATTCCGTTTCTGATGCAACAACTTCGCGCACGACAACTCGCCGACTGGATGGCTGATGACAGCCGTAAGCAACCTGTATTGGTCGACGTGCGCGAACATTGGGAAATTGAGATGTGCAGCCTGCCGAACGCACTTCACATTCCCATGCATCTGATCCCGACACGCTGCAGCGAGTTGAATCCGGATGATGAAATCGTGCTTGTTTGCCACCACGGCGGACGCAGCATGCAGGTAGCCATGTTTCTCGAACGACAGGGTTTCTCTTCACTCCACAATCTGACAGGCGGCGTTGATGCCTGGGCTGTGGAAGTTGATCCCAAATTCCGCCGTTACTGAGTTCATGATGAAAAAACTTGCCTGGCTGCTTGCTTCCCCATTCTTGATATCTCAAGTAGTGGCGGCCGATCTGATGCAGGTCTACCGCGAAGCGGTGAACAACGATCCTACGTTTGCGGCTTCACGGTCCACCCTCGATGCCGGGCGCGAAAAAATGCCGCAGGGCCGTGCCGGACTTCTACCCAGCTTGTCACTGTCCGGCAACACGACATGGAACGAGAACGAAGTTTCTTTTCGGACGAATCCAGCCCTGAATGGCAAGCCGCAGTTCAACAGCAATGGCTATAGTGTTTCACTCTCGCAACCGCTATTCCGCTGGCAAAACTGGGTCAGTTACGACCAGTCCAAACTGCAGGTTGTGCAAGCCGAAGCCAATTTCGTACAGGCAAGACAAGATTTGATCCTGCGCGTTGCGCAAGCCTACTTTGACGTGATCTATTCAAACGAGAACCTCAAGGCAGTACGTGCCAACAAATCAGCCATTGTTCAGCAACTCGAATTGGCCAAAAAGAGTTTTGAAGTTGGCACGGCAACGATTACTGACACCCACGAGGCGCAGGCCCGCTTTGACCTTGCCTCGGCGCAGGAAATTGCTGCTGAGAGTGAGGTTCAAATTCGCCAGCGGGCGCTGCAGGCAATCATTGGCAAGGAGCCTTCTGCGCTGGCGCCACCGCGCAAAGGGGCTGAACTTACCCCACCGCAACCTAGCGACATGAAGCTGTGGGTTGCGGCAGCTGAAAAAGACGGCATTCCGGTTCAGGTGCAGCAAGCGGCAGCGGCAATTGCTGCACGCGAAGTCGACAAGCAACGTGCCGGCCATTACCCGACGCTAGACTTGGTAGCCAATGCCGGAAGCTCGAAATCTTTCGGTTCGACAACGCTAGGATTGCTCGATTCTGATTTCAAAAATGTCGGCGTTCAGCTAAACATTCCGATTTTCCAGGGTGGGCTGGTCATGTCGCGCGAACGCGAGGCCTCGGCCAATCGTGCAGCAGCAGAGTCTTCACTTGAAGCCGCTCGCCGCAACGCAGCGCTTTCAGCGAGTCAGTCTTACCTTGGCGTTGTTAATGGTCTGGGGCAAGTCAAGGCCCTCAAAGCAGCCCTTATCTCATCGCAATCAGCCCTCGAATCGAACAAATTGGGCTATGAAGTCGGTGTACGCATCAACATTGATGTCCTGAATGCAGAAAATCAGGTTTATGTAACGCGTCGCGACTTTGCCAAAGCGGTGCTCGACACCCTGATGTCTCAGCTCCGCCTCAAGGCTGCCGTTGGCGCGCTGGGCGAAGATGATGTCGCTGCGGTCAATGCGCTGCTTGACCCTTCACTCGCTGAATAAGCGCCAGCGTTCTGGCTGTCGCGCCACGGTGCGCGCTGGCAAAATCTATTGCAGCAAGACGCATGGCAGACAGTTCCGTCTGTGCCCAAAATAACTGTCCGGCTTGCTGAGCAAGCTCTGCCGGGTCAGCGACACGCCGTGCGGCACCGGACTCTATGGCATCCTCCGTTGCCTGCTTGAAATTAAAGGTATGCGGCCCGACCAGTACGGCACAACCACAGGCTGCCGCCTCGATGAGGTTTTGTCCACCGAGTGGCAACAAGCTTCCACCGATAAAGGCCAAATCAGCGAAAGCATAGTAAGCGGCCATTTCGCCCATGCTGTCGCCCAGCCAGATTTGGGTCGAGGCCTTGGGCAATCCTTCACTACGCCGCCGATACTTGATGCCTTCTGCCTCCAGCAGGCTGGCGACCTCAGCAAAGCGCTGCGGGTGACGCGGCACCAGCACCAACAAGGCTGACGGCAACGCCAAAGCGCGCCACGCGGCGAGAATGAGTTGCTCTTCACCTTCGCGTGTGCTCGCCGCCAGCCAGACTTGCCGTCCGGCAAGCGCTGCACGCCAACGTGCACCAAGCTCAAGTTTTTCCGGGTCAGGGGTAACGTCAAATTTTATGTTGCCGCAGACGACGACATTTCGCGCCCCAAGTTCGCTTAACCGACTGGCATCCTGCTGGCTCTGGGCTGCGACCAGACTTAGCTTGGCAAAAGCTGGCCGGGCCAGCGCGGCAATGCGCCCGTAACCGCGCGCCGAGCGCGCCGAGAGTCGGGCATTGGCGAGAACAACCGGGACCGAACGCTTGCTGGCCGCCGCCAGTAGGTTAGGCCAGATTTCTGTCTCCATCAACACACCGAATTCCGGGAAAAAGTGGCGGAAAAAGCGGTCGACCGCAACCGGCATGTCGTAGGGCAAATAAGCCTGTACCACGCGCTCACCATAGACCTCCCGGCCGGCGGCGCGCCCGGTTGGCGTCATGCCGGTAAGCAAAATTCTGTGATCGGGCCAGGCTGCACACAAGGCATTGATCAAGGGCTGGGCGGCACGAGTTTCGCCCACCGAGACGGCGTGCACCCAGATCAATGGCTGCTTTGGTCGCGGGCCATAAAACCCGAAGCGCTCGCCAAGATGCTGCAAATATTCGGGTTGTTTGCGGGCGCGCCATAGCAGGCGTAAAAAAATCAGCGGGGTCGCCAGATAGAAAACCAGCGTATAGATAAAACGGGGCATCATCCGAGAACCGGTTGCAAGGCTTCAAGCACGGATTGGACACTAGGCACTTGTGATTTTCCACCCAGATTTTTGTGGAATCCACAGCCAAAGACCCCGGTCAGTCCGGGATCAGTGGCCGTATAAATTGCCACGGTTGGTACATTCAGCGCCACAGCCAAATGGCTCAAGCCAGTATCAACCCCAACCACGGCTTGCGCCCCGGCGAGGAGAGAGGCAAGCTCTGGCAAGGCCATAGGCGGTGCGGCGATGGCCTCAGGCAGCGTGCTGGCCAGTCGCACTGCACGTTCACGTTCCGTGGAACTACCGCCGGGAAAAATAGAGACCAAGCCCTTGTCGCTAAGTTGCTGACCGAGTTCCAGCCAAAGCTTTTCCGGCCAAAGTTTGTCGTCACGACTGGTGGCCGTTAGCAACACGGCATAAGGCTTACGGGGCAACCATGCGGCGTTGGTTGTTGGTGCTGGAATACCGAAATCTGGTGGCGAGTCAGCAACGTAACCCAAGGCCGCGGCGGCCAATTGCCGGTTGCGGGTCACCGCATGAGTATATTTACTGACCGCATAGCGACGCTCATAGAAGCGGGCGGCAATAGGTTCGCGTGCGGAATCGGCGTCATAGCCGCATTTCACGCCGTGCGCTTGTGCCGTAATCAAGGCGCTTTTGAGCAAGCCTTGAGTATCAAGCACCATATCGTAATTTTGTGCCCGCAATTGATGGCGAAAAGTGCCAATTTCGGCCCAAGTTGCACTGCTGAAGAGATTTTTCCGCCAGCGCCTTAGCGCTACCGGAATAACTTCTTCGACGCGGGGGTGCAGGCGCGGAATTGCCGCAAAGCTCTCTTCAACCACCCAATCGATTACTGCGTCCGGAAAATGACGCAGGATGTCGCTAACCACAGGCAAGTTATGGATTACGTCGCCGAGCGAGGAAGTTTTCACAATCAGTATGCGCATCGGCAGATAAAATAGCGGCTTTCGAAGCAGCGATTATAAATGCCCGTATCGCCCCAGCCACTCTCCGTTGCAATCATCACGCTCAATGCCGCCTCCCAATTGGAGGACTGCCTGAAAAGCGCGCGCTTTGCCGACGACATAGTAGTGATTGACTCTGGCAGCACGGATGGCACACAGGCGCTGGCGGAGCGTTTGGGTGCGCGGGTGATAGCCCAGGATTGGCTGGGCTTCGGGCCGCAAAAACAGTTTGCTGTGACAGCCGCCCATCACGACTGGGTGCTTTGTCTTGATGCTGACGAACGCGTCTCTTCAGAACTACAGTCATCCATAAAAAATGAGTTAAAAAGCCCGTCGACCGCAGCATTTCGATTTGCGCGCTGCAATCGCTTTCTCGGACGCTATCTAAAGCACGGCGAGGGCTACCCGGACTGGAGCCTGCGCCTCTTCGACCGCCGTCAGGCCAGATGGTCGGCTGACGCTGTTCATGAAAAGGTCGAAACCCTATCCGCAGTCGGCGAATTATCAGGTGATCTGCTGCACGAATCGGCCGAATCTCTGAGCAGTTACCTGAGCAAGCAGAACCGCTACACCACGCTGGCCGCCGAGATGGCGCTGGCGGCAGGCAAGCGGGCAAGCTTCCCGCGCATCGCCCTGAGCCCCATCATTCGCTTCATCAAATTCTACTTTGTCCGCCAGGGATTCCGTGATGGCTTGCCCGGCCTGATCCACATCGCCATCGGCTGTTTCAACAGCATGATGAAATATTCCAAAATGCTGGAGCGGCAAAAATAATGATGCTGCACTGCGCTAAAATCCGGCAACTTCCATCCAAGGTGAATCCGTGAAAATTCTCGTTACCGGCGCGGCCGGCTTTATCGGCATGACCACCTCGCTGCGCCTTCTGGCACGTGGCGACGAAGTCGTTGGCCTCGACAACATGAACGATTACTACGAGGTTTCACTCAAGGAAAATCGTCTCGCTCGTTTAACCGCCTTGCCCGGCTTTCGCTTCGTCAAACTTGATGTGGGTGATCGCAACGGCATGGAGGCACTTTTCGCTGCCGAAAAATTCGACAAGGTAATTCACCTCGCCGCGCAGGCCGGTGTTCGCTATTCGCTGCAGAACCCGCACGCCTACATCGACAGCAATATTGTCGGCTTCACCAATATTCTCGAAGGCTGCCGCCACAACAAGGTCGCCCATCTGGTTTATGCCTCCAGCTCCAGCGTCTACGGTGGCAATACCAAGATGCCGTTCTCCGAACATAACAGTGTTGATCACCCG
Organism: uncultured Dechloromonas sp.; assembly: GCA_964293845.1. Lineage (GTDB taxonomy): Bacteria > Pseudomonadota > Gammaproteobacteria > Burkholderiales > Rhodocyclaceae > Azonexus. Next base: position 6,883 of record CAXYZX010000055.1, on the reverse strand, counting down.
GTCAGCCTCTACGCGGCGAGCAAGAAAGCCAACGAACTGATGGCTCATACCTACAGCCATCTCTTCGGCCTGCCAACCACCGGCTTGCGTTTTTTCACAGTCTATGGCCCTTGGGGTCGGCCGGACATGGCCCTTTTCCTGTTCACCAAAGCCATCCTCGAAGACCGTCCTATCGATGTTTTCAACTACGGCAACATGAAGCGCGACTTCACCTACGTTGACGACATCGTTGAAGGCGTCATCCGTGTTCTCGATCGCACTGCCGAGCCTAATCCCGCCTACGTGCCTGATGAAGCCGATCCGGCAACCAGCAACGCGCCTTACCGTGTTTTCAACATCGGCAACAACAACCCGGTGCAGTTGCTCGACTTCATTGGTGCCATCGAAAACGCTTTGGGCCAGAAGGCCGAGAAGCGCCTGCTGCCGCTACAGGACGGTGACGTGCCGGCCACCTACGCCAACACCGATCTGCTCAACGACTGGGTCGGCTTCGTTCCTGGAACCAGTGTCGAAGATGGCGTCGGCCGCTTCGTTGCCTGGTACCGCGATTACTACAAAGTTTAAGGATAAATCATGTGTGGCATCGTCGCGGCAGCCGCCGGCAAGAACATCGTTCCAGTCCTCGTCGAAGGACTGAAGAAGCTCGAATACCGTGGTTATGACTCTGCCGGGCTAGCCGTAATCTGCAATCGAACGATAGAGCGCGTGCGCTCGGTCGGGCGTGTCGCCGAACTGGAAACTGACTCAGCCAATACTAGCTCGGTTACCGGTATCGCCCACACACGCTGGGCAACACACGGCGTGCCTAGCGAACGTAATGCCCACCCACACGTTTCCGGCTCGATTGCCGTGGTCCATAACGGAATTATTGAGAATTACGAAAGTCTGCGCCGCGATCTGAGCGCCCAGGGTTACATTTTCACCTCCGATACCGACACTGAAAGTATCGCCCATCTGCTCGAATCCACCCTGAAGAGCGAACCCGATCTTTTCAAGGCCGTGCAAATCACCTGCCGCCAGCTAGTCGGCGCCTACGCCATCGCAGCCATTGACTACAACCAGCCGGGAAAGGTTGTGGTTGCCCGCGAAGGCTCACCACTCCTGCTTGGCGTTTCCGAGACAGGCAACTACGCAGCCTCCGACGCCTCGGCCCTGCTGCAAGTCACCCGCAACATGGTCTATCTGGAAAATGGTGACATTGCCGAGTTGACCGCAACAAGTGTCAAAATCTCTCGCCTTGATGGCACTCCGGTTGATCGCCCAGTCAACATCTCCCAGCTTTCTGCGGCTGCCGTCGAACTCGGCAATTATCAGCATTACATGCAGAAGGAAATTTTCGAACAGCCTGAAGCGCTGGCCAATACGCTGGAAATCGTCGGGGGCAGCAAAACCATACAGCCCGGTATCTTTGGTGCCGAAGCGGCCGATCTGTTGGCCGATGTAGACTCCATTCTGATCCTCGCTTGCGGTACCAGCAGCCACTCCGGCTATACCGCCCGCTACTGGCTTGAAGCCATCGCCGGCGTCACCTGCAATGTTGAAATCGCCAGCGAGTACCGTTACCGCACCTCAGTCGCCAATCCGCGTCAATTGATCGTCGCCATTTCGCAGTCCGGCGAAACGGCAGACACACTGGCCGCGCTGCGCCATGCCAAATCGCTCGGCCAGATGAAAACACTGGCCATCTGTAACGTACCCGAGTCTGCCATCGTCCGCGAATGTGCCCTGCGCTTTATCACCCGTGCCGGCCCGGAAATCGGTGTTGCCTCGACCAAGGCATTTACCACCCAGCTCGCCGCACTCTTCCTTCTGACCCTGGTCATGAGCAAGGTCAAACATCGCCTGACACCGGAACAGGAGAGCGCCTACATCGACCAGCTCCGTCACTTGCCGGTTGCGGTCAACAAGGTTTTGGAGCTGGAAACTGAAATCAAGGCCTGGGCCCAGCGCTTTGCCGACAAGCATCATGCCCTGTTCCTCGGTCGTGGCCGCCACTACCCGATCGCCATGGAAGGCGCCCTGAAACTCAAGGAAATCTCCTACATTCACGCCGAAGCCTACCCCGCCGGCGAACTCAAGCATGGCCCGCTGGCGCTGGTCGATAGCGACATGCCGGTGATTTCCATTGCCCCCAACGATCAACTGCTCGACAAGCTAAAATCCAATCTCAAGGAAGTTCAGGCACGCGGTGGCGAGCTTTACGTTTTTGCAGATGCCGATTCAGAAATCACCGAGTCGGATGGGGTTCATATCCTGCGTTTGCCCGAGCATTACGGCGAGCTGTCACCGATTCTCCACGTCATTCCGCTGCAGTTACTGTCGTATCACGCCGCCCTGGTCAAGGGAACGGATGTCGACAAGCCGCGTAACCTCGCTAAAAGCGTTACTGTCGAATAATGGCAACCTACGCAATCGGTGACATTCAGGGCTGTTTTGATGCCCTGCGCCGTTTGCTCGACCTTTGTGCCTTCGATCGTACCAAGGACAAACTCTGGCTGGTCGGCGATCTGGTCAATCGCGGGCCAAAATCGCTTAAAACCCTGCGTCTGATCAAATCTTTGGGCCCTGCAGCCCAAACGGTACTCGGCAATCACGATCTCTATTTACTGATGGTCGCCGAGGGCGGTGCCAAATATCGTGGCAAGGACGACACGATACAAGGCATTCTCGATGCCAAGGACCGTACAGAACTGCTCGACTGGCTCAGGCATCAGCCACTTTGCCACACCGAGGGCAAATACTGCATGGTGCATGCCGGCCTCTTGCCGCAATGGACTGCCAACCGCGCCCGCGAGCTTTCCCGCGAAGTCGAAGCCGCCCTGCAAGGCCCGGAGTACCACGAGTTCATCCTCAATCTGTGGGGTAGCGAACCGGCTGGCTGGTCTGATGATCTGAGCGGCTGGCAACGCCTACGCGTCATCGTCAACGCGATGACCCGCATGCGCTTTTGCACACCGGATGGCATCATGGAATTCAAGACCAAGGGCGAATTGCTCAATGCGCCTGCTGGCCATCTACCCTGGTTCGAAGCACCGAATCGTAAAAGTGCTGATAGCATGCTGGTCACCGGTCACTGGTCTGCACTCGGTCTGCAAATCACACCAAATCGACTGGCACTGGATTCCGGCTGTCTATGGGGTGGTCATTTGACTGCATTGCGGCTGGAAGATCGGCGGGTATTTCAGGTGGATTGTGAGTCAGGGGAAGCTCTGCCGCTGAAGCGATAGCCGCCCGGGCGGCGGCAGCAACTTGTTTGCGATTCTCACCCTGCAAACCAAGTAACGGCGTAGTCACCAACCGGGCAATCAAGCGTTTGCGACCAAGAATGGCGCGCGTGCATTGCCCCAACGAGATATCCCCATCATAGCGCGGCGCCAGACTGCGCTGCCCATCGACTTCCCAGTAAGAAATAGCGACCGGCAACACCGGCTTGCCAGCGCTCAGCGCTGGCTGCAGTAACGCCGCATGGAAATGTAGAAGAGAACGGCCATCCGTTGTCGTTCCCTCAGGAAAAACAGCAACGTGTTGCCCGCTTCCCAATAATTCGGCCACCTGCTGATTAACGACATGGGCGTGGCCGCGACTGCCGCGCTGCAGAAAAACCGTATCGTTCCTGGCTGCCAGCCAGCCAAGTACAGGCCAATGACGTACCTCCGCCTTGGCCACAAAGGCAGCGGGCATGACTGCATTAATAACATAAATATCGATCCACGAAACGTGATTGGCCACCACCAGAACGCCAGGTTCCAGATAAGCCAGATCTGCTTCAACCTCAACCCCTAGTGCATCAAGCAGCGCCACTGCCCAACTTGACTTCAGGCGTAGCCGCGCCGCCCTGCTGCAAACCGGTAATAGGCATAAGGTAAGCAGCAGGCCACTGAGAACCAGCAGGGCAAGCCGAAATATCCGGAAGCCACGAGTCAGAAAATTGGTTTGGGGCAGACGGTTTATCCCAGATAGTGCTTTGCGTAACGATTTGAAACCTTGGCCATCGGCATCAGGATGGGTAGATCAGCGGTGTTGAAATCAGGATCCCATGCTGGCTCACCGCAAATCCATGCACCTGCCCTGAGGTAGCCCTTGATTAAAGGCGGCGTTTCGGCCGGCCGATCATTTTGCAAGGCTGCCAGCGGTAGCGGACAACGTGGAAAGACCCGGTACTCCTGCGGCCCGAGATGATCTGCCAAGCGATTATACAGACTGGCCGCTCCATGGCCGCCGTCAGCCATGCTCACCGAGGCGCAGCCCATCAAGTAGTCGTAGTCGTGTTTCAGCATGTATTCTGCCAATCCGGCCCACAACAAGGTAATCGTGGCACCAGTACGATAATCTGGATGAACGCAGGAGCGGCCAATCTCTACCAGACGCGGGCGCAGGTGTTGCAGGCGGGTCAAATCAAATTCATTTTCCGAGTAGTAGCCGACTTGGCGAGCCTTGACCGGCGAAAGTATGCGGTAGGTACCGACCACCTCGCCGCTCTGCGTATCACGGACCACCAAATGCTCACAATAAGGATCGTAGATATCGTGGTCGACTCCGGGGATACGACTTGGGAGATTCGCTCCCATTTCGCCAGCGAATACACGGTAGCGCAGGCGCTGGGCATCAAGAATTTCGCTCTGGCCATGAGCAAAACCAACAGCCAAACTTGGACGCTTAGCGCGCTTACGCTCGACACCAGTTCGTAAATTTTCCATTCTTGCTCTCCATCAGGTTGATGGGAACAAGTCTGAAAGCAGAGCGTTACAACGCTATTGCAGGGTTTTTACGACCAGGTTTCAGCGCGTGACCCGTGATTCACCATAGGTGGAAACTACCCGAACGCGATCACCAGGACGAAATTCACGCGGATCGCCCTCTTGGACAATGGCGATAAGCTTCCCGCCATCCACTTTGACGGTGATTTCCATCGCCTGCTTGCGGGTCGCGCCCTCTTCAATAGCGCTACCCGCCAAGCCCCCAGCCACAGCACCAATGACCGCAGCGATGGCAGACCCTCTGCCGCCCCCCAGAGTGCTGCCGGCGATACCACCCACAGCTGCCCCAGCCACAGTGCCAACCGGCGACTTGGTGCCTTCCATCAAGACTTCGCGTACCGACTCGACTGTTCCCATCCGCACCGTCTGCTCTCGGCGCGCCTGATCTCGGGTATACACATCACCGGACTTACTGCTGGCACAACCGCCAAGCAAAACCAAGGAGAGCAGAAGCATAGGCAAGGCGACTATTTTCATCATTTTTACCAGGGCAGAGTGCCGAAGGCACGTTGATAGCGAGCAGCAATTTGCTCACGGCTTGGTTGATGACTCTGACCGCCACGATGGGCAATTTTAATCGCTCCCATCACAGCCGCCAGACGGCCCGTCGTAATCCAATCATAGCCGTTGGCAATACCGTAAAGCAGACCCGAACGGTATGCGTCGCCGCAACCGGTAGGGTCGAGCACTGTATCTGCTTCAACGCATGGAATCTCCAAACGTTGACCATCTGTGTAAATCTCTGAACCAGATCCACCACGGGTGACAATCAGCGCCTTAACCTCACTGGCCAATTGCTCTATGCTGCGCCCGGTACGATCACTTAGCAATTTAGCCTCGTAATCGTTAAAGCAGGCGTAGTCAGCAAGCGTCATGAACTCAAGCAGTTCATCACCGCTAAACATCGGTAGGCCCTGACCCGGGTCAAAAATAAAAGGGACGCCGGCAGCAGCAAAATCACGCGCATGCTGCATCATACCTTCGCGGCCATCGGGTGCGACGATACCCAATTCAACATCCTTGGCATGCTCAACCTTGTTGAGATGCGAAAAGGTCATCGCACCGGGATGAAAGGCAGTAATCTGGTTATCATCCAGATCAGTGGTAATGAAAGCTTGTGCCGTGAAGCTGCCCGGCACCAAACGCACGTGATCACGTTGCAAGCCCAACCGTTCAAGACGCTCGAAGTAGGCAGGGGCATCGTCACCCACCGAAGCCATAATCAGCGGATTGCCGCCAAGCAACATCAAATTGTAGGCAATATTGCCGGCGCAGCCACCAAACTCACGACGCATTTCCGGAACCAGAAAAGCCACATTCAGAATGTGAATTTGCTCCGGCAGGATGTGGTTCTTGAAACGGTCAGGAAAGACCATGATGTTATCAAATGCGAGCGAGCCACAAATCAGTGTGTTCATCAAGAATTCTCAGGGATAGAAAATGTAAAGGCGATAACCTGCAGCGCCGATATCCTTAGCTTCGATCCATAGACGGACCGCAAGTTCAGCATTGGCAGGAAAATTGAGGGTTTTGCTAGTCGGCAAAAGGTAGTCATCAACTGACAGAACGCGACGTACGAGAACAGCATCGTGGGTGTCAGTCAGGGCAAGCTCAATTGACGGCCAAGCCTGATCGTAATCAGCACGATTATGCAGCGTCGCCTGTAAGACCAGAAGACCACGCGCCCTGTCTGACTGAAGATCGGAGGTTTCAATGGTCACCAGTTCAGAATTTCTTGGCAAAGGGACGTCGACCGCAACAGCCTCAAATAGCCCTGACAATCCGGGCATACGTTGCACCAGTTCGGTCCGGAAATGCAACGCCAGTTGAGCCATCAATGCAAGGGTAAGTATCAACGCCACCAGCATATAAGGCCAAACCACAGAGCGATTGGCGTCTGGTGCAAAGCTACCGAGAGAGCCGCTGGCCAGCGTGCCTTGAGCCCAACGATTATAGGCGGGGGTGTCGTTGAGTTCGCGCGCCGCGACTAAGCCTGCTTCACGTGCAGCCAGCGACGATTCCTCGATGCTCTCAATTCGAGGCATCGGCGCAACTGGCTCTGGTTCTGGTTCTGGTTCTGGTGCTGGTTCTGGTTCTGGTTCTGGTTCTGGTTCTGGTTCTGGTTC
>CAXYZX010000054.1:0-15713 GCA_964293845.1 uncultured Dechloromonas sp. | reverse complement strand
GCTGTCGACTTCATCGCCCGCAACTCGGCTTCGCCGATCAGGTTTTGGGTTTCTGGCAGGAGCGGGCAATGCAGAGTGATCACGTCAGCCGTCGCCAGCACTTCGGAAAATGCGGTGTAGCCGGGCCGCACAGTGGCGCTATTTTTGTGTTCGGCGCGCAGCACACGCATGCCGAAAGCTTCGGCCAGACGCACCACACCGTTGCCGAGGCTGCCACTCCCGATCAGGCCAAGCGTCGCGCCATGCAGATCGCGAATCGGATGATCGAACAGGCAAAACTGGTCAGATTGCTGCCAGCGCCCGGCCTGCACACTTTCCCGCCAGGCGATCAGATTGCGCGAAAGGGCCAGCATCAGCGCCATGACGTGCTCGGGCACGGTGTGGTCGGCATAGCCGCGAATATTGGAGACAACAATGCCGCGTGCCTTGCAGGCTTCAAGATCGACGATATTGGTGCCAGTCGCGGCAATCGCCACCATTTTCAGCTCGGGTAGCGCGTTGACCGCAACAGCCGGCAAGGGCGCCTTGTTGATGATGGCGATCGTCGCCCCGGCGAGGCGCTCGACCACCTGACCCGGTGCCGTTTTGGCGTACTCGGTCCATTCATGAGCAAAAGCGGGGCGGCGCACCTCGGCAATCACCGACTCGCGCTCCAGATAGACGATGCGCTGCATCAAGCAACCCGCATCACGAAGGGCTTGCCGGCAGCATCGGCGTAGGCGCCAATCTGCACGCCCAGCGCGGCATTGCCGGCGTAGATCAGGCGGTCAATATCGGCCACGCACAAGCCGTCGATGGCCGCCGTGTCACCTTGTAACAGGTTGAGCACGCCGGCCGGCCAGTCAACGCGGCTCGATAGCTCGCACAAGGCGTAGGCGGCAGAAGGCGCCTTCGGGCTTGGTTTGACCACCACGGTCGCACCGGCCAGCAGGGCACCGGCTGCCGCTTCGGCAAAACCAGCGAGTGGCCGCGTCACGTCGACCACCAAGGCAACAACGCCGGTTTCATCGACCGCCGTCCCACGCAAGGCAGTAACGGCAGCCACGACTTCAGCTTGTGCCTGAGCAGGATTGAAACCCGTTTCGCCAATCAGCAGTTTGGCGAAGTGGCCACTGTAATTTTCCAGCGCGTCAGCCAGCTTGCTCAGGCAAACCCGGCGGGCGTTCATGCCCATCTCTGCCCAGGCTGGCTGTGCGGCGCGTGCCGCTGCCACCGCCTCGGCCGCTTCACTGGCGCCGGCCAGCGGCACGCGGTGCACCGCTTCGCCAGTGGCTGGGTTGACCACATCGAAGAAGTCATCGGTCACGGTCAGGAAGGCGTGACCATTGATCCACATCGGGATGGCCGTCGGGCCTTCAGCAGAAAATTCCATATTCAAGCTCGCTTTCTTGCTTCGTAAAGTTCGTGAAAAGTTTTGCCCGGCGGCGCTGGCAAATCGCGCCCTACGGTCCACCCGGGGGCCAGCCCCAATATTTGAATGCGACCGCTGTCATCGGCCAGCCACTTGAGATAACGCGCGGCACGGCGCACCACCCAGCGATAGAGCAGCGGCTTACCAGCCAGCCAGGCCCAAACCTTGAGCCCCAGGCTCTCCGACCAGGGCCGCAAGTTTGCCGTCACCTGATCCTCACGCAACTGATGCATCAAATCGGGCAGCGGAATTTTTACCGGACAAACGCTGCCACACTGGTTGCAGCCAGTCGAGGCATGCGGCAAATCGAGGGCGTTTTCCAGGCCGGTGAACAAGGGCGTCAGCACTGAGCCCATCGGTCCCGGATAAACCCAGCCATAGGCATGGCCGCCGAGCGAAAAATAGACCGGGCAGTGATTCATGCAGGCGCCGCAGCGTATGCAGCGCAGCATTTCCTGATAGGCAGAACCGAGCAGCTTGGCACGGCCGTTGTCGACCAGAATATAGACCGTCTTTTCCGGCCCCTCGCTGTCGCCAGGCTGGCGGGTTCCGGTCAACAACGAAACATAGTTGGAAATCGTCTGCCCGGTCGCCGAGCGCGGCAGCAGGCGCATCAGGGTCGCGAAGTCCTCCAGCGTCGGCACCACCTTCTCGATACCGGTGATCACCACATGCACCTTGGGCAGCGTCGTCACCATGCGCCCGTTGCCTTCGTTGGTGACCAGCGCCGCCGAACCGGTTTCGGCAATCAGGAAATTGGCGCCTGAGATACCCATTTCCGCGCTGAGAAAATGCTGGCGCAGGATCTCCCGCGCCTCGCGGGTCAGCGCCGGAATATCGGTCTGTCGCGGTCGACCGTGCGTTTCGGTGAATAAATCGGCAATTTCATCGAGCGTCTTATGCACCGCCGGAGCGATGATATGCGACGGCGTTTCACCGGCCAGCTGGACGATATATTCGCCGAGATCCGTCTCGACCGGCTGGATGCCGGCAGCGGTCAGCGCTTCATTGAGTTGCGCCTCTTCCGAGAGCATAGACTTCGACTTGGCTGCCTTGGTCACGCCATGCCGACGCGCCACGTCGATCACCAGATCGCAGATTTCCTCGCCATCACGCGCCCACAGCACCTCGGCACCGCTGGCTTTGGCCTGCATCTCGAAAATATCTAGCCAGACATCGAGATCTTCCAGCACGCGATTGCGGATATCGACACAGGTAGTGCGCAATTGCTCGAATTCCAGCTGATCATCAACTAACGCGGCTATGCCTTTGGCCCGTTTGCCGACAAACAGTGGTTTGGCCTTTTGCAAAGCGCGCTGCAACACCGGGTTAGCAACCTTGTCGACTGCCCGCGCCTGAAAGAACATCGCCTGCGAATGCAGTTTTGCCATCAGCTACGCCCGCCCCCGGCCAGCACTTCGGCGACATGCAAAACCTGGGTTGTCAGATCGCCACGACGGCGTAAACGGCCCTCAATATTGAGCAGGCAGCCGAGATCACCACCAACAACGGCCTGCGCATTTGCTGCAGCAATCGAGTCGCACTTGCGATCAACAATTTTTGTCGACACCTCACCAAACTTGACCGAGAAGGCACCGCCAAAACCGCAACACTCTTCGCAATCCGGCATTTCCTTGAGACTCAGCCCCGGCACCTTGGCCAACAAATCGCGCGGCTGCTGCTTGATCTTCAATCCGCGCAAGCCCTTGCAGGAATCGTGATAGGTCACAGTTCCATTGAACTCGCCAGGCGGCTGCTCAAACTTCAGAATATCGCGCAAAAAACTCGTCAGTTCATAGGAACGGGCCGCCAAGGTCGCCGCCCGCACCGACCATTGCGGGTCATCGGCGAGCAGTTGCGGATAGACATTACGCACATGATCGGCACAGGAGCCGGAAGGAATGACCACGTAATCAAAACCCTCCAGCTCGGCGATTGCCTTGCGCGCCAGGTCACTGGCCAAGGCACGATTTCCAGCGCTCCAGGCCGGTTGACCGCAACAGGTTTGCCCCAGCGGGACGACCACTTCGCAACCGGCAGATTCAAGCAGGCGCAGGCTGGCAAAGCCAATTGAGGGACGCATCAGGTCGACAAGACAGGTAACGAAGAGGGCTAAGCGCATGCTAATATTGCGGCGCACAAGAAAACGAAGTGGCTAATGCTACTCAAACCCAGCAAATAAAGGAAATCCGTTGTCGAAAGCTGCAAGCAGCCCTGAAATCGGCGCTGTCAAAACTGCCGGCTCTATCCAGGTCATCGAACGCATGATGTCATTGCTCGATGCCTTGGCTGCTTCGCCCGAGCCGACCAGCCTGAAGCAACTCGCAGCAAGTACTGAGCTGCACCCCTCCACCGCGCATCGCATTCTCGCCGCCATGACTCACGCCCGCTTTGTCGAGCGTCAGGATGCCGGCAATTATCGATTGGGCATCCGCCTCCTCGAACTGGGCAGTCTGGTCAAATCCCGCATCAATATGCGCGAAGTCGCCCTGCCCTTCATGCAGGAACTGCACGAAAAAATCGGTGAAGCAATCAATCTTGGCGCCCGCCATGACGACGATATTGTTTACCTCGAACGCACCTCTTCCGGTCGTGCTCTCGTTCGTGTCGTTTACCTTGTTGGTGGCCGCGCCCCGCTGCACCTGACCTCGCTCGGCAAACTTTTCCTCGCCGCCGAGGGCGCGCAAAAAGTCAGGGAATACGCCAAGCGTACTGGCCTGCCGGGCAAAACACCGCACTCGCTGACCTCGTTAGTGGCGCTAGAGAAGGAACTGGACAAGGTACGCCGCCACGACATCGCCTTCGACGATGAAGAGGCCGAGCTTGGCCTAAAATGCGTTGCCGCACCGATTCGTGATGACGAAGGCCATATCGTGGCTGCCCTCTCGGTCTCCGCCCCCTCCGATCGTCACGATCCGGACTGGGCCCGCCAAGTCAAGGAAGCTGCCGATGCGGTTTCCAAAACACTAGGCTACATCAACCCAAAAAAATAGGGCCGCTATTAGCGGCCCCTGTTTTACCCAAGTGCTGTTCAGGCTGGCTTGCGATCCGGCGCCAGGCTTGCGCTCTCCATCCAGCGTTTGATCCGGTTGGCATCACCAACCCGGGTCATTTTACCCACCGAATCCAGCAGCACGATGACCACTGGTTTGTCAGCGACACGTGCCTGCATCACCAGGCAACGACCGGCTTCGGAGATATAACCGGTTTTGGACAGGCCAATTTCCCAGTTATCACTACGCACTAGCGCATTGGTGTTGCCAAAGTGGCTGATCCGACCGTTGAGTTCCAACTTGGCTTCAGCCGTAGTCGAGAAAGAACGGATTTCCGGATAGCGCGCTGCCGCAGTCACCATGCGCGCCAGATCGCGCGCCGTCGATACGTTGTTGCTCGACAGACCCGTTGGCTCCTCAAAACGAGAACTGTTCATGCCCAAGGATTGTGCCTTGCGATTCATCGCTGCAACAAAAGCCGGCATCCCACCCGGGTAATGACGACCCAAAGTATGCGCCGCACGATTTTCGGATGACATCAGCGCCAACAGCATGGCTGTTTCACGCGTCATGGTCGTTCCGACCGGCAAGCGCGAACGCGTCCCCTTGAGGCCGTCGACATCTTCATCACCAATCGCAATCACTTCATTGAGATCAAGCTTGGCGTCAAGGACGACCATCGCCGTCATCAGTTTGGAGATCGAAGCAATCGGTACAACTTCGTGTGAATTCTTGTCGAGTAGCGACTGGCCCGTAACCTGATCGATGACCAGCGCCGAGGCCGAATAAAGCGCCAGACGATCCGGGTCCACATCGGTGAAAGAAACCTTGCGCGCAGGCTTATGTACAGCGGCAACCGCCATCGACTTACCGCTCTTGGCAACTGCTACCTTTTTCGAAGATGACTTCGCCTTGGCCGCCACTTTTGGCGCTGTCTTGGATTCGGTCTTTTGTACGGATTTATGCGCGGATTTTGCATTGGCCGGGGCGGCCTTTTTGCTTGCCGTCCGCGTATCTGCCTTCTCTGGTGCCGCAACACCTTGCGTAGTCAGCCCGGCGCCAAGCAAGGCGCCAACAATCAAGGCCAATCTGAATTTCTGCTTCATTCGCTATCTCCTGCTAACACCGGGCAATTTTAGCTCAGTTTAGCAGGAGGTCACGAAAATTCAACAAAAATAGATAGATACAACAACAAGTTAAACCTTCAAATTACCTGGCATCAACGACAGTGAGCGCTGTCATATTGACAATACGGCGCACAGTTGCGGTTGGCGTCAGGATATTCACCGGCTTGGCAGCACCAAGCAGAATAGGCCCAACCGTCAGATTGTCGCCCGCCGCCACTTTCAGCAGGTTGAAGGAAATGTTCGCGGCATCCAGGGTCGGCATGACCAACAGGTTAGCCTGACCTTTGAGCGACGAATTAGGGAAGGCGGCGAGACGAATTTCTTCATCCAGCGCTGCATCACCGTGCATTTCGCCATCCACTTCAAGCTTCGGTGCCCTTTCTTTCAGGATTGCCAGCACATTGCGCATCTTGAGCGAGGTTGGCGTGTCTTCAGTACCAAATGTCGAGTGCGAAAGCAGTGCAACCTTGGGCTGCATACCGAAATTGCGAATTTCTTCAGCCGCCAGCAGCGTCATGTCCGCCAGTTGCTCGGCCGTCGGGTCGTAATTAACGTAGGTGTCAGCGATAAATACCGTGCGCCCCGGCAACATCAGCAAGTTCATGGCGTAGCAACGATCCAGCCCGTTCTGCGTGCCGATCACCTTCTGCACATAGCTGCGGTGGGTTTCGTGGCTCCCGAAGGTTCCGCAGATCAAACCATCAGCGTAACCAAGATGAACCATCAACGAACCGTAGAGCGTGGCACGGCGCCGAACTTCGCGCTTGGCGTAGTCTGGCGAAACGCCTTTGCGCTCGGTCAGCGCATGGTAGGTCTTCCAGAACTCTTCAAAATGCATATCGAAGAATTCGGAGCCTTCCGAATGGACCACTTCGAAATCGTCACCCTGACGAATGCGCAGACCAGCCGTTTCAATCCGCTTGGCGATTTCATCGGGGCGACCAATGAGGATCGGCCGCGCGATACCTTCATCCACAACCACCTGAATCGCACGCAGGACACGCTCATCTTCACCCTCAGCAAAGACGATGCGTTTGGGCGCCATCCTGGCCTGCGAGAAGACCGGCTTCATGATCATGCCGGAGTGATAAACAAATTCGTTCAGACCCTGGGTGTAGGCATCCCAGTCTTTAATTGGGCGGGTGGCCACACCGGAATCCATGCCGGCCCTGGCAACAGCCGGGGCAATCTTGACTATCAGGCGTGGATCAAAGGGGTTGGGAATCAGGTATTCCGGACCAAAGCTGGCAATTTTTTCGCCATAGGCGCGGGCCGCCACTTCAGACTGTTCCGCACGGGCCAGTTCGGCGATGGCCTTAACCGCAGCCATCTTCATTTCTTCGGTAATGGTCGTCGCACCGACATCAAGCGCACCACGGAAGATGAAGGGGAAGCAGAGAACGTTATTGACCTGATTCGGGTAGTCGGAACGACCTGTACAGATGATCGCGTCATCACGCACGCTCTTGACCAGTTCCGGCGAGATTTCCGGAGTTGGATTAGCGAGCGCCATGATCAGCGGGTTTTTCGCCATCTTGGCGACCATCTCTGGCTTGAGGACACCGCCAGCCGAGAGTCCGAGGAAAACATCCGCACCTTCAATGACTTCGCCCAGCGTACGGGCATCGGTCACCTTGGTGTAGCGTGCCTTGATCTCGTCCATTTCCTCGACACGACCTTCGTAGACCAGACCCTTGATATCAGTGACCCATATGTTGGACGGTGGTGCTCCGAGCAGCACGAGCAGGTCCAGACAGGCAAGCGCTGCCGCACCGGCACCTGAGGTAACAATCTTGACCTTGGAGAGATCCTTGCCAATCAGGTGGAGGCCGTTGAGTACCGCAGCACCGACCACAATGGCCGTGCCATGCTGGTCATCATGGAAAACGGGAATCTTCATCCGCTCGCGCAACTTGCGTTCGATGTAGAAGCACTCTGGTGCCTTGATGTCTTCGAGGTTGATGCCGCCGAAGGTAGGCTCCAGAGAGGCGATGGTGTCGATCAACTTGTCTGGATCGCGCTCGTCAATTTCGATGTCGAAAACGTCAATGTTGGCGAACTTTTTGAACAGCACGCCCTTGCCTTCCATGACCGGCTTGGCGGCAAGCGGGCCGATCGCCCCCAACCCCAGAACAGCGGTGCCGTTGGTGATGACACCAACCAGGTTGGCACGCGAAGTAAGCGTACTGACTTCACGCGGATCGGCAACGATTTCTTCACAGGCGAAGGCAACGCCTGGCGAGTAAGCCATCGACAAATCGTATTGATTTGTCAATTGCTTGATCGGGGTGACCGCAATCTTGCCCGGCTTGGGGTGGCGGTGATAGTAAAGCGCAGCTTCGCGTAATTGTCTTGGATCCATGTCTGCCTCCGTTTTATATCGTGAAATGCAATCTCGAATGGTGATTAATAATATCACGCACTTTTTTCATTTCAATCACCGGAAATCACTTAGAAAAGCGAAGTCAAGTAGATGTTTACCCTAAGCTCTGGCATAATTATGGGCTCCCCAGCCGACGGCTTTCAGCGCAGCTCGAAGTCTTGGTAGCCGCTCCCGGCGACTGGCGTAATAATTTTCTATTTCAGTAACTTAGAGAGAGACACCGCCATGACCGCACCGCTGAATGCACCTGACTACGTTAAACACGAAGGTCTGAAAAAATGGGTCGCCGAGATCGCCGCGCTAACCCAGCCAGACCGTATTTGCTGGGCCGACGGCTCGCAGGAAGAGTATGACCGCCTATGCGCGGAAATGGTAGAGGCAGGCACTTTCATCAAGCTGAACGAAGCCAAACGCCCGAACTCATTCCTCGCCTTCTCCGACCCTTCCGACGTTGCTCGTGTCGAAGACCGCACCTACATCTGCTCAGCCAAGAAGGAAGACGCCGGCCCGACCAATAACTGGGAAGAGCCTGCCGTCATGCGTGAAACGCTGAACGGTGTGTTCAAGGGCTGCATGAAGGGCCGTACCATGTACGTGATTCCCTTCTCCATGGGCCCACTCGGCTCACCGATTGCTCATATCGGTTTCGAAATCACCGACTCACCTTACGTCGTCGTCAATATGCGCACCATGACCCGCATGGGCAAGGCTGTTTTTGACGTGCTCGGCAGCGATGGCGAATTCGTGCCCTGCATCCACACCGTTGGCGCACCGCTTGAGCCGGGCCAGCAGGACAGTAAGTGGCCGTGCAACCCGACCGTCAAGTACATCGTGCATTATCCGGAAACCCGCGAAATCTGGTCCTACGGTTCCGGTTACGGCGGCAACGCGCTGCTCGGCAAGAAGTGCTTCGCGCTGCGCATCGCCTCCAACATGGCCCGCGACCAAGGCTGGCTGGCTGAACACATGCTGATTCTCGGCGTCGAATCGCCGGAAGGTGAAAAGTCCTACGTCGCTGCCGCCTTCCCGTCGGCCTGCGGCAAGACCAACTTCGCCATGCTGATCCCGCCGAAGACCCTCGATGGCTGGAAGATCACCACCATCGGTGACGACATCGCCTGGATCAAGCCGCGCGTTGACAAGGATGGCGTCACCCGTTTCTACGCTATCAACCCGGAAGCTGGGTTCTTCGGCGTCGCTCCGGGCACCTCGGAAAAGACCAACTTCAACGCACTGGCCACGTTGAAAGAAAACATCATTTTCACCAACGTCGCGCTGACCGACGATGGCGACGTGTGGTGGGAAGGCCTGACCAAGCAGGCGCCGGATCACCTGATCGACTGGCAGGGCAACGACTGGACGCCGGCTGACGGCAAGGCCGGCAAGAAGGCCGCCCACGCCAACTCCCGCTTCACCGCCCCGGCCAGCCAGTGTCCGTCAGTTGACGAAGCCTGGGAAGATCCCGCTGGCGTGCCGATTTCCGCCTTCATTTTCGGCGGCCGCCGCGCCACCACCGTACCATTGGTTTACCAGGCTTTCAACTGGAACTACGGTGTTTACATGGCCGCTACGCTCGGCTCCGAAACCACCGCTGCCGCCTTTGGTCAGCAAGGTGTTGTTCGTCGTGATCCGTTCGCCATGCTGCCGTTCTGTGGCTACCACATGGGCGACTACTTCAACCACTGGCTGAAGATGGGCAAGACGGTCGATGCCACGCCGAAGATCTTCTGCGTGAACTGGTTCCGTATGGACAAGGACGGCAACTTCATGTGGCCTGGCTTTGGCGACAATATGCGCGTCCTGAAGTGGATCGTACAGCGCTGCAAGGGTACCGTTGCAGCCAAGGAAACTGTACTGGGCTGGATGCCGAAGTTCGAGGACATCGACTGGACCGGCCTCGACATCAGTAAGGCTGATTTTGAGGCGCTGAGCACCATTGATGCCGATGCCTGGAAATCCGAACTGGCTGGCCACAAAGAGTGGTTCGACAAGATGGGCGAAAAGATGCCGCGCGAACTCGTGCTCAAGCGCGAACTGTTCGAAATGGGGATCTTCAAGGACGCTGCCTGATCCTTGTCTGAGCGATAATTCAACGGCCACCTTCGGGTGGCCGTTTTTCTTTGAGGATCGTCATGACCTACCACCCCGCCAGCCGCCTGGCCGACATCGAACCCTTTCATGTCGTCGAACTTTTTACCCGCGCCCGCCAACTGGAAGCCGAAGGCCGAGACATCATCCACATGGAAGTTGGCGAACCGGACTTTCCGACGCCGGCACCGATTGCAAATGCTGCGGTCGACGCCATAAAAAGCGGCAAAACCTTCTATACCGAGTCGCTCGGCCTACCCGCACTGCGTGAGGCAATCGCCAATTTTTATGCAACAAAATACGGGTTGACCGTAACAAGTGCGCGCATCGTCGTTACCAATGGCGCCTCGGGCGCTCTGAATCTCGCTTTTGCCTGCCTTGCTGACCCCGGGAGTGAATGGCTCCTGACCAACCCGGGCTACCCCTGTAATCGCCATATCATCCGTAGTTACGAAGGCCAGCCGATCGGCATCCCGGTTGGACCGGAGAGCAACTTTCAGCCAACCCCTGAACTACTTGCACAGCACTGGACAAAAAACACGGCGGGCCTGCTTGTTGCCTCGCCCGCCAATCCAACCGGCACTTTGCTCAATCTTGAGCAAATCAAGAACCTGGCCAATTTTGTACGCCAGCACGATGGTCATTTTCTGGTCGACGAGATTTATCACGGGTTAACGTATGAAATCGATGCCCCCAGCGCCTGTGCTGCTGGTGACGACATCTGGGTAATCAACAGCTTCTCGAAGTATTTTCAGATGACTGGCTGGCGCCTGGGCTGGATGGTCGTTCCCGAAAGCTATGTACGCGACATAGAGAAGCTCGCACAAAACCTTACCCTGTGCCCATCAACCCCAGCTCAATATGCCGCACTGGCAGCCTTTCAGCCCGCGACCGTCGCTATCCTCGAAGCACGCCGACACGAATTCCAGCGCCGTCGTGACTATCTCGCCCCGGCATTAAGCCAGCTAGGATTTCGCATAACGGCGGAGCCCCAAGGCGCCTTCTACCTGTATTGCGACTGTTCGGCACTATGCGACGACAGCTTCACATTTGCACGAGACCTGCTGGAAAAAACCGGTGTTGCTGCGACACCCGGACTCGACTTTGGCAGTAACCAACCTGAGCGGCACATCCGCTTTGCTTACACCACCGAAATTAGCCGCCTGCAGGAAGCGGTTGCACGTTTAGCTGACTATCTCGGACGGTAAATTGAGCATGGCATAGTGCTCACGCAATGCGGCCCAATCGAAAAATGGCCCCGGATCGCTTTTGCGTCCGGGGGCCACGTGACAATGTCCGGCGATGGCATCAATCGGATAGCGCGTCCGTAACGCATCAATCAACTGCCACAGGGATTTGTACTGCTCGGCAGTATAGGGTTCGCTATCGCTGCCCTGCAGTTCTATCCCTACCGAATAATCGTTGCAGTTTTCCTGTCCTGCCCAGCTTGACTTGCCGGCATGCCAGGCCCGTTGGTCACAACCAACAAACTGAATGACACGCCCGCTGCGCCGGACAAAAAAATGGGCAGAAACCTCCAGCCCGGCAATCGTCGCAAAATAGGGATGTGCCGAAAAATCAAGACGATTGGCAAAAAACCGCTCGACCCAGTCACCCGAGTAATCATCCGGCGGCAGACTGATATTGTGGATGACAACCAGCGTAACCGCTGCATCAACCGGACGCTGCCCCTGGTTCGGTGAAAAGATGCGGCGCCGCCCGGCGAGCCAGCCCCCGGCCTGCCAGCGTCTCATTCGATACCCAGCCGTTCCAGACGATAGCGCATCGAGCGAAAGGTAACCCCGAGCAAGCGGGCGGCGGCGGTTCGATTGCCGTCAGTCTTTTGCAGCGCCTCATGGATGGCCTGACGCTCCAGACGGTTCAGATAGTCATCAAGCGTTTCGCTGCCGCGCCCGACCATATCACCTGCAGACTCTTCCGGCGACAAATGGAGATCATCCGCCTCTATAGTCTGCCCAGAACACAATGCGGTGGCACGCTCAAGTACATTCTCGAGTTCACGAACATTTCCCGGGAAGGGGTAGGCTTGCAGGGCCTTCAAGGCCTTTTCAGAAAGGCGCGGTGCGTTTTCACCAAACAGACGCAAACAGATGGATTCGACCAGAGGTGGAATATCCTCCATACGCTCGCGCAACGGTGGCATGCGCATTTCGATAACATTCAGCCGGTAGTAAAGGTCTTGCCGGAAACTTCCCTTATCCACGCATTCACGCAAGCTCTTGTGAGTGGCGCAGATGATACGCACGTCGACAGGCTCCTCTGTCGCACTCCCCACCTTACGCACACGTTTTTCCTGTATTGCGCGCAGTAGTTTGACCTGCATCGCCAACGGCAGATCTGCTACCTCATCGAGAAACAGGGTGCCACTGCTCGCCGTCTGAAAGAAGCCCTCTCGGTCGCCATCGGCGCCGGTAAAGGCACCCTTGCGATAGCCAAAGAACTCGCTCTCCATCAAATTTTCCGGGATCGCACCACAGTTAACCGGAACAAACGGGCAAGCGCTGCGCGCGCTGCGCGAATGAATCAGCCTGGCAGCCAGTTCCTTGCCACTACCGGACTCACCCGAGACATAGATCGGTGCCTGACTGCGTGCCAGCTTCTCTATCATCTCGCGCACCTGCGTCATTGCTGGAGAATCTCCAGTCAACGCCAGCGTCTCATCTCCACTACGACTTTCGCTGCCCGGCAAGCGCAGAGCCGACTTTACCAAGGCGCGTAACTGCTCCAGCCCAACCGGCTTGGCCAAGTAATCAAAGGCCCCCGCCTTGAGCGCGGCAACCGCATTTTCTGCGCTGCCAAATGCTGTGATCACAGCTACCGGTGTCTGCGGATGGTTTTCAGTAATGTAGCGCACCACTTCCAAGCCATTACCATCCGGCAGACGCATATCGGTCAGGCATAACTGAAACTCGCCTTCAGCCAAGCAATCGCGTGCCTCGGCCACGGTACCTGCACAGTCTGCTGCAAGCCCCATACGCGACAACGTCAAGTCAATCAGTTCACGAATATCCGGCTCGTCATCTACCACGAGGACACGGTTAAGTTCGCCACGCGGCCGTCGTTCGACACGGGGTGCTGACATTATTCAGTTCTCCCTGTAATTACAAAGTGGCCACCGCTATCGGAAGGCAAAAGTTCCAGGCTGGCACCATTTCCCTCACAGAGTTCGCGGGCAATAAAAAGACCGAGGCCAGTTCCCTTGTGATGGGTTGTAAAAAACGGCTCAAAAATATGTGCCCTGACCTCATCCGGCACACCGGCGCCATCGTCAACTATGTGTAATTCTACCCGCCCCCCTCCCGGGCTCGCGGAAGCATATATATGAACACTGCCCGGCTTGCCCTGGCCATGTCGAACGGCATTGCCAACCAGATTCCACAGCACCTGATGCAAGTGTGAACGGTCAAAATTTATAAAATGTGACTCGCCTGGATCAAAGACCACAATGGCCGACGCCACACCTTGTGATACCAGAAAGTTCTCAAGAAACTCCGAACAGGCATCGGACAGCGAAAGCCGCTCCAATTGGGCCCGGTCGCGCCGTCCTAACTCGAGAATATCAACCACAATGCGGTCAATACGCGCTACGTTGTCACTAAGTATGTTGAGCAAACGATCCTGCATCGCCCCACGCCGCTCTTCACGCAGCAACTCGCCGGCATGGCCGATTGCTGAAAGTGGATTGCGTATTTCATGCGCAATACTTGCGGTCAACCGTCCAAGCGAGGCCAAAATTAACTGCTGCGCACGCTCACGAATCCGCCCGACATCCTCCAGAAAAATCAACACCTCGCCACCACTGCTCGCCGTTTCTTCAAAGCGAGCCCGCAGCATCCGTCCGTTAGCCCCAGAAAACTCCACGTTTTCAGCAACGCTCTGGCGATTTGCCAATGCCTCCGCCAGCAAGGGTGAGTACTCAACGAGCCGGGCACCGAGCGGCAGAGCGCCCAGCATAGTTTCTGCGACCGGGTTACAGCGCTGCACACAAGCTTCGTGATTTACCACCAGCACGCCATCCTGCATACGCTCAATGACTCGCTGACTGATGCGTCTCTGGTTATCCAGGCTTTCTCCACGCTGCCGCGCAAGTTCCTCGTTAAGCATCAAGCGCTGGCCAAGCAAGCGCGCAAGAATTGCCGTGGCAAAAAAACCGGCTGACAGAAATCCGGCCTGGACGATCGATGCAGCATCAAAACTATGATTCAAGACACCATAGATCTGTACCAACAGAGTCGCCAGAGTGGCCAGAGCAGCGTAAAACAAGACCAAGCGTCCGCGCCCGACCAAGCTGGCCGCAGCAAGCGAGATCAGCAACAGAACGCCCATGCCACTACTGACCCCGCCCAAGGCATACATCAGCAAGCTGACGAAAACCACATCAGCAAAAATCTGCACCGACAATTGGAGGTTAAAACGATGCTGCCAGTGGACTGACAACATCAAGCCCGTCAGAACAACGCCAAAATAAATCAGCGCGACCGGGTAAAAAATACTCCCTGAACTCGTCAAAGGGAATGAGGAAACCAGACTCTCCGGCAACAAAGCTGCCAGAAGAATCAGACCACCTAGAAGTAGTCTATAAAAATTAAAATAGTGGAAGGGCCGCCAACTAGCCTCCCATGTCGAAGACAGCCAGTCGCTCATCGGCGTAATTATTTTTTCCCTGCCGAGCGGTGAGCATTGCAGCAATACTGATCGGCACCATCCACCAGGCTCTCACTCAATGGATGCAACACGCCGCAGTGCGCACACTCAACAATACGCTCGGCTTTTTTCACGGTTGGTGGCACATTACCTTTAGGCTGATTCGATCGTTTCTTCCATGCCCACCAGAGCACAAGGGCGATGGCAATTAGTAGCAGGTATTTCATAATTCAAGCCATCCAGAAAAAGGAAGCCGAGGGGAAACCCCCATTTGTCGCCTCGTTGCTGCAAAACAAGCCTACCTTATACTCCAAAAAACAAAAAACCATCTCAAGGATGGCTGTATGCTAATACTCTGCAGTGATTTGGTCGGAGTGACAGGATTCGAACTTGCGCACCCTGCGTCCCGAACCCGTTTTGGACTCTTTGACACTGAACGGACTCAACAAACATCGGTTAAAATTCAATGGGTTACTGTGCAACAAAATGCAGCAACTTGCAGCAATGTACCACAATTTCTCAACTTATTGCCACACAAATGGCGCACAAAAGTACATTCTATTTGCATAACGTCAGCTGGATAATCGCCAACAAACATGGCAGCCCAGAAGCATGGCCATCCGACAAAAACTAACCCAGTCCACTACTCAGTCGGGCACTTTGAAAATCTGGAAAAAATTTTCCTATACTTGATTTTCAAATTGGATCGAATCATGGCTATTGCAGCTTACACCCCCATCACCAAAGAGTCGGCCGCATTGATACTGTCCGTATCGCAGCGCACTATTGATAACTGGATAGCCAACTGCACAATGCCACAGCCTGTACAAATAGGCTTGGGACGACGAGTATATTGGCATCCTGACGAGTTTTATGGTTGGCTTAACCAATACCTAAAGCGAACCTATCAAGATCCAGCAGCCCCCTCACCCGAGCGAACACGAGGCCGTCCGCGCAACACTTTGCACTGAAAGACCAAATCGGTCAGATGAAATTTCAGGTCTGACGAATCGGAGTAGCGGCTTTTCGCACTCCATTATTCGCAC
>CAXYZX010000053.1:0-15722 GCA_964293845.1 uncultured Dechloromonas sp. | reverse complement strand
GCGTATCGTGAAACCGTGCATCGCAAAGTGGCCGAACTGGCTGCCAGTTTGCCTCCAGTAAAAACATTGCATTTTGTGGATAGAACCGCGATTCCCTGGCAGGCCAAGGATATTGGTCGAGATACGCTGGTGCGCTATCACGCTGGTAAAACGCTACTTGATCTGCCTTTTATGGCAGAGCGGCGAAATGCCTTATATCGAAAACTCGGTGCGAATGTGGTCGATATGGCGCCCATGCGCCGACCACACCCGGCCCTGAAGAGCGTTGTGCCAACCCTGGCCTCGCTCCTCGTAGAAAGGAAGTAACAATATGCTGGCAATTATCGGTGGCAGTGGCTTGACCACGCTTTCCAACCTTGATGTTTCGCATCGTGAAGTCGTCCGTACTCCTTACGGTGAACCGTCAGGCGCCCTGGTTTTTGGTGAAATCTGTGGCAAACCAGCAATGTTTTTGCCGCGCCATGGCTATGGTCATACCATTGCGCCGCATATGGTCAATTACCGGGCCAATCTGTGGGCGATCCATCATCACCGGGCCACTGGAATTATCTCCGTTGCCTCGGTTGGCAGCATCCGTCCGGATTTGGGGCCGGGCGATATCATTTTGCCGAACCAGATCATCGATTACACAACGGGCCGCAAATCAACCTTCTTCGAGGGAGCAGGTACGCCGGTTACACACGTTGACTTTACGGAACCGTATGATCGCGAGTTGTGCCAACGCATTCGTGAGGCAGGTGAAGGACTGGGGATTGATATCAAGGTCGGCGGAGTTTATGCCGCCACGCAAGGGCCGCGCCTTGAAACGGCAGCCGAAATCAACCGTCTGGAACGTGACGGTGTCGATCTGGTCGGCATGACCGGCATGCCGGAAGCTGTCCTGGCTCGCGAGTTGGGTATTCCCTATGCCGCAATCAATGTCGTGGCCAACCATGCAGCCGGTCGTGGTAGCAGCGCCAATGGCATCCATTTCGAGAGCCTCGAGCATGTCTTGCACGAGGCAATGGGGCGCGTGCGGACGATCATTGAGCGTCTGGTCGGCTGTCAGGATAACTGTCAGCCGCTTGGCATGTCGGTCTAAAGGTCAGACCTTCAGTCGCTCCATCAACTGGGTTTCAAGGCGGATGCGACTGCTGCTTTGGCGCAGGTCGCCACCGCTGATCAGGAAAACGTCTTCGGCGCGTTCGCCCAGTGTCGTGATCTTGGCAGTATGCAGATTGGCACCATGTTCGGTAAGCGCGTTGGCCACTGCGTACAGCAGGCCCGGACGGTCGGCCGCGACCAGCGAGAGGATGAAATGTGTGCCGCGCTCATCACCCTGTATGGTGGCTTCCGGCTTCATCGGGAAGTGCTTGACCTGACGCGACAAGCGACCCGATGAGGGTTTCTCCGGCGGCAACTGGTGGATCAGGCGATATTCCAGTTCGTGCTCGATATAGGAAAGCATCTCCCTGTCGTTATCGCGCTGCGAAATGTCGAGTAGAACGAAGCTGTCCAGCGCGTAGCCGTGAGCGGTGGTGTGAATCTTGGCATCGACAATGTTGTAGCCAGTGCGAGCAAAAAATCCGACGATGCGGGCAAATAGATCGGGTTGGTCTTTGGTGTACACCATGACTTGTACACCTTCACCTTCTTGGTGCAAGCGAGCACGAACCACCGGCTGGTCATTGAAAATACGGTAATGCAGGGAGCGGGTATGCCAGGCAATTTCCTCCGCAGAATGGCGCAGGAAATAGACTGTATCGAGCTGTTTCCACAGTCGTTCGTGCACCGTTGCCGACAGCGCGAAGAAGCGTAGCAGGCGCATTGCCTCTGCCTGACGTTCAGCAATGATGCCGTGCGGTGCGGTGACGCTTTCTTGTCCCAGGTGGTGCTGGGTCTGCATGTACAAGTCGTAAAGCAGCTTGCCTTTCCACTGGTTCCAGACTTTTGGGCTGGTGCCCCGGATGTCAGCATGGGTTAGCAGATAAAGTGCGGTCAGGTGACGCTGGTCGCCAACCAGTTGGCAGAATGCACCAATTACATCTGGGTCACTCAGGTCTTCTTTTTGCGCTACGCGCGACATGACCAGATGGTGTTTGACCAGCCAGACAACCAGTTCGGTATCTTCTTCGGCAAGTGCATGTTCTTCACAGAAATTGCGGGCGTCTACCGTGCCGAGTTCGGAATGGTCACCACCCCGACCTTTGGCGATATCATGGAATATGGCCGCCACATAAAGTAGCCAGGGGCTTTCAAATTCATTGATGGCGCGAGTGCAGACCGGATATTCGTGGGCAAACTCGCTCATCGTAAAGCGGCGAAGATTGCGGAAAACTTGCAAAATATGCTGGTCGACCGTGTAAACATGAAACAGATCGTGCTGCATTTGGCCAACGATGCGGCCGAAGGCTGGTAGATAGGTGCCGAGAATATCAAGCTGATTCATTCGGCGGAATTCGTGCAAAACCCCACTCTCGCTCTGAAAAAGCTTGATGAATGCCTGACGGTTGGCGGGATTGGCGCGGAATTCGGGGGTGATCAGTCGACGTGAGCGCCATAAGGCGCGCAGGGTACGGGCGGTCATCCCGTGCAAGTCATGGGATTCCTGCATGACCAGAAATGCATCAAAAATTGCTGAGGGTTTGCGATTGAATAGCTCTTCATCACGCAGATCGAGCAAATTGCCGACCGATTGAAAATCATCATCAATGGATTGCGGCACCTGCTCGTTTTCCGGCGCCAGGGCGGCACCCATGTTCTGCATCAGTATGGTGTTGAGCAGGGTGACAGCTTTTGCGTTACGGTAATAGCGCTGCATCAATTGTTCGGAGGCGCGCGTCTCGGGAGTCGATTCAAAGTGATATTCAGTCGCCAGTGAATTCTGGTAATCGAACATCAGACGGTCCTCACGACGCCCGAGCAGGAGATGCATGCGAATGCGCAGGTGACGAAGGAATTCCTCGCAACTTTTGGCTTGTTCCAGACCTTCGTGAGTGATAAAACCGTTATTCTCGAGATCTTCCCATGTGTTGCCGTACCCTGCAGCCTGGGAAATCCAGAAAATTACCTGAAGGTCGCGCAGACCACCCGGTGCTTCCTTGAAGTTTGGTTCAACGCTGTAGGGTGTCTCGTTGAAGCGTAGATAACGCTCCTGCTGTTCGAGTCTTTTTGCTTCGAAAAAGACCAGCGGGTCAAGATTGCCGTGCAAGCGCTTTTGAAACGTTACGAACAGTTTTTCGCTACCGGAAATTCGACGCGCCTCGAGCAAGGCGGTTTGAACCGAGATGTCAGCACTGGCCTCATCCAGGCACTCCTGGATGGTTCGCACGCTATGCCCGATTTCGAGGCCGATATCCCAGAAGCAACTGACCAGCTTTTCCAGCTTTTCCTGTAACGCAACACTTGGCGGCTGGGTTAGCAGGATTAGCAGGTCAATATCGGAGGCGGGATACAATTCGCCGCGACCGTAACCGCCTACTGCAGCCAGTGTTAATGAAGCGGGAAAATCCAGGCTTTTCCAGAGTTTGCTGAGCACCGAGTCTACCTCGGCGCTACGCGCGCGAAGCAGGGCTACGGCATCGCCGGTGCGTTGGTATTCTTCACGCAGGGACTGTTGTGTGGCTTTGACTTCAGCGCGCAGCGCCGTGACCTGTTCGTTCATCAGGAAATCCAGTCAGGTTTAGGGCGGCAGCCCGCTGAAGTTGTCAGCACTTCATAACCAGTTTCAGTCACCAGTATTGTGTGTTCCCACTGGGCGGAGAGACTATGGTCTTTGGTGACTATCGTCCAGCCATCGGCCAATTCTCGGATTGGCGCTTTGCCGGCGTTGATCATCGGTTCTATGGTGAAAATCATCCCCGGTTCCATCTTGGGACCCGTACCCGCCTTGCCGTAATGCGTAACTTGCGGCTCTTCATGAAACTTGGCGCCAATCCCATGGCCGCAGAATTCGCGAACGACGGAATAGCCGTTCTTTTCGGCATATTTCTGGATAATGGCACCGATGTCGCCGAAGCGGGCGCCCGGGCGAACCACTGAAATGCCCAGCCACAAACAGTCGAAGGTGATTTCACACAAGCGCTTGGCCTGGATCGATGGTTCGCCAATCAGATACATGCGGCTGGTGTCACCGTGGTAACCATCCTTGATCGGGGTGACATCGACGTTGATGATGTCACCGTTCTTTAGTACGCGATCGCTGGGGACGCCATGGCAAACCTGATGATTGATCGAGGTGCAAATTGCTTTCGGATAGGGGTTGTAGCCTGACGGCGCGTAGTTGAGCGGTGCCGAGATGGCGTTCTGAACATTGACTGTGTAGTCATTGCACAGACGGTTGATTTCTTCTGTGGTAACGCCCACTTTGATGAACGGTGAAACATAGTCGAGTAGCTCGGAAGCGAGGCGACCAGCAACGCGCATTTTTTCTATTTCGTCTGGCGTCTTTATTGAAATGCCCATGAAAATCCTGCCGTTGGGTAAATGGAAAAGTTGATTTTTAGCGGGCGAAGAATACTTCCAGAGGCGTGCGCTGTCCATCTGCTGCTTCTTCGGATGGCATAATCCGTGTTTTGGTTCAGGGATTCTCGAATGACGATACTCCTTCTTGGAAAAGACGGACAGGTGGGCTGGCAGTTGCAACGTTCGCTGGCTCCGCATGGGCCGGTGGTCGCTTGCGGCCGCGCCGAATGTGATCTGGGTAACTTCGATCAGCTACGTTCGGTGGTCAGACAAATCAAGCCTTCCGTAATCGTCAATGCATCGGCCTATACGGCGGTGGACCGGGCTGAATCAGAGACTGAACTAGCAATGCGTATCAATGGCGAGGCCCCCGGCATTTTGGCTGAGGAGGCAGCACTGGCCGGTGCGTTACTGATCCACTACTCGACTGATTACGTTTTCGACGGTCGAAAGGCGGCACCTTATCTGGAGAATGATGCCACCGGGCCGCAAAGTATCTACGGGCTAGGCAAGTTGGCAGGAGAGCAGGCAATAGCTGCGGTGAACTGCCGATCTGTCGTATTTCGTACGAGTTGGGTCTTTGGTGCGCGCGGCGGCAACTTCGTGAAAACCATACTTCGTCTGGCTCGTGACAAAAATTCCTTGAATGTCGTTGCCGATCAGATTGGCAGCCCAACCCCGGCAGCTCTGATCGCCACCGTCAGTGGCCTGATATTGGGGATGTTGCGGCAGGGGCGTCTGATGGAGGCTGGTGAACACCGCCTGTATCATCTGGCTGCGGCTAATCCGCTTAGCTGGCATGGCTTTGCCAAAATTATCGTTGAGCAGGCGGCTGCGATGCCTGGTTTCGATTTGTGTTTGCATACGGAGGCAATTCAGGCTATTCCAAGTAGTGCCTACCCCACGCCGGCAGTGCGCCCGATGAATTCGCGCCTGGACTGCACCAAGCTTGAAACGGATTTTGATTTGCAGATGCCTGACTGGCAGCCCTATCTGGGGCGCATGTTGCAATTGCTTTCACTCAAGCAAAATGGCTATTGAGCTTGGGTGATGTCTGGTCCTTTGCTATAATTGAAAGGTTTTTCCAAGCTGAAAAGCTTGTTAAAGCGGTTGTGCGCGAGGTGCGTGCAGCCAAATCCACACATTCGCCGATTAAGGGTGTTCGCCAGAATCTAATAATGGCGGGCGTTTCAGGCGGGTGGAGGTTCAACCCTTAAGGAGTTTTGTATGTCCGTTACTATGCGTGAAATGCTGGAGGCTGGTGTCCACTTCGGTCACCAAACCCGTTTTTGGTCTCCCAAAATGGCCCCGTACATCTTCGGTGCCCGCAACAAGATTCACATCGTCAATCTCGAAAAGACCTTGGCCAAGTACAACGAAGCTACCGCTTTCGTAAAGAAGCTGTCCGCCAATCGCGGCAATATTCTGTTCGTTGGCACCAAGCGTCAAGCTCGCGAAATCGTTGCTGAAGAAGCGCAACGCGCTGGTGCGCCGTTTGTTGATCAGCGTTGGCTGGGCGGCATGCTGACCAACTTCAAGACGGTCAAGACCTCAATCAAGCGCTTGAAAGACATGGAAGTTGCCGTTGAGGCTGGCGATCTCGAGCGTATGCCGAAGAAAGAGGCGCTGACCTTCCGTCGCGAAATGGAAAAGCTGCAGAAGTCCATCGGCGGCATCAAGGAAATGAATGGCTTGCCGGATGCGATTTTTGTCATCGACGTCGGCTACCACAAGATTGGTATCACTGAAGCCAGCAAGCTAGGTATTCCGGTGATCGGCGTGGTTGATACCAACCACTCACCTGAAGGTGTGGCTTACGTTATTCCGGGTAATGATGACTCTTCACGCGCTATTCGCCTCTACGCTCGCGGCATGGCTGATGCCATCCTCGAAGGCCGTAGCCAGGTGCTTCAGGAAATCGTTGCTGCCGGTGGTGGTGATGACGAGTTCGTCGAAGTTGAAGAAGCGGCTCAGTAAGCTGAATTAAGTTGAAAAAGGGCGGGGCGCAAGGCCCCGTCTGTTTTAAAGCTCAGGAGATAAGTATGGCGGCAATTACCGCAGGCATGGTGGCAGAACTGCGCGGCAAGACCGATGCGCCCATGATGGAGTGCAAAAAAGCACTGACCGAAGCTGATGGCGATATGGTCAAGGCTGAAGAAATTCTTCGCGTCAAACTCGGCAACAAGGCAAGTAAAGCCGCTTCCCGCATTGCTGCGGAAGGTTTGGTCGGTTTGTACATTTCCGGCGATGGCAAGGTTGGCGCCATGGTTGAAGTGAACAGCGAAACAGACTTTGTTGCCAAGAACGACGAATTCATTGCCCTTTCCAAGGGTTGCGCCGAACTGATCGCCACCAAGAACCCGGCCGATGTTGCAGCGCTGTCTGCACTACCGATGGGTGAGGGTACCGTGGAGTCCACACGTTCCGCACTAGTTGGCAAAATTGGCGAGAATATGTCTATCCGTCGTTTTGCACGTATCGAAGCCAAGGGGCTGCTGACCTCCTATGTACACGGTGGTTCCAAGATCGGCGTTGTGGTTGATCTGGTTGGTGGTGACGAACAGTTGGGCAAGGATATTGCCATGCATATCGCTGCGTCCAAGCCAAAATCGCTAGATTCTTCAGGTGTTTCTGCCGAATTGCTGGATACCGAGCGTCGTATTGCGATCGAAAAAGCACGTGAGGCTGGCAAGCCGGAAGCCATGCTGGAGAAGATTGCCGATGGTACCGTTCAGAAATATCTGAAAGACGTTACCCTGCTGGGTCAGGTTTTTGTCAAGGCAGAAGATGGCAAGCAGACAATCGAGCAGTTGTTGAAGGCACGCAGTGCCTCGGTGGCTAGCTTCAACCTGTTTGTGGTCGGTGAAGGCATTGAGAAGAAGGTTGACGACTTTGCTGCTGAAGTCGCTGCCCAGGCTGCTGCTGCGGCTGCAAAGAAGTAAGTTGCAGGAATAACACGATGACCACACCCAAATACAAGCGAATTCTCCTGAAACTCTCCGGTGAGGCCCTGATGGGCAATGATGCTTATGGCATCAACCCGCAAACCATTGCGGCGATAGTCGGGGAAATCAAGGCGGTTGCGGACATGGGTGTGGAAATCGGTGTCGTGATCGGCGGCGGCAATATCTTTCGCGGAATGGCTGGTACGGCCACCGGAATGGATAGGGCCACCGCAGATTACATGG
This sequence comes from uncultured Dechloromonas sp., assembly GCA_964293845.1. Taxonomy (GTDB): domain Bacteria; phylum Pseudomonadota; class Gammaproteobacteria; order Burkholderiales; family Rhodocyclaceae; genus Azonexus. The sequence goes on along the minus strand of CAXYZX010000053.1, from coordinate 8,091 downwards.
GCATGATGGCAACAGTGATGAATGCCATGGCGCTCTCTGATGCAATGCGTCAAGGGGGCTTGAATGCTCGTGTGCAGTCTGCATTGAATATTGAGCAGGTGGTTGAACCCTACATCCGTGGCAAGGCTATCCGTTACCTGGAAGAGGGCAAGATTGTGATTTTTGGTGCCGGAACCGGTAACCCATTTTTTACAACCGACACCGCAGCGGCATTACGCGGTTCGGAAATTGGTGCGGAGATTGTGTTGAAGGCAACCAAAGTGGATGGTATCTATACTGCCGATCCGAAGAAAGATCTTACCGCCACACGTTACGACCAAATTAGCTTCAACGAAGCGATATCAAAGAATCTTGCGGTTATGGATGCGACAGCCTTTGCTCTATGTCGTGATCAAAAATTGCCAATCAACGTGTTTTCAATTTTCAAGACCGGCGCGCTCAAGCGCGTGGTTTGCGGCGAAAATGAGGGCACGCTGGTTTACTGCTGAAGGACGACGAAATGATTGCCGAGCTTAAAAAAACAGTTGAAGCCAAAATGCAGAAATCGCTGGAGGTTCTCAGGAATGATCTCCAGAAAGTGAGAACCGGCCGTGCGCACATTGGCTTGCTGGATCACGTTCAGGTCGACTACTACGGCTCCATGGTGCCGGTGAATCAGGTGGCCAATATTACGCTGGTCGATGCCCGGACCATCGGTGTTCAGCCATGGGAAAAGCCCATGCTGCAAAAGGTTGAAAAAGCAATTCGTGACTCCGACCTTGGGCTCAATCCTTCATCCCAAGGTGACCTGATTCGAGTGCCAATGCCGGCTTTGACTGAAGAGCGCCGTCGCGACCTGATCAAAGTGGTCAAAACTGAAGGCGAGGATGCCAAAATTGCCTTGCGCAATTTGCGTCGTGATGCCAATTCACATCTCAAAGATGCGTTAAAAAAACATGAGATTCCGGAAGATGATGAGCGCAAGGCGCAAGATGATATCCAGAAACTCACCGACAAGTACGTTGCCGAAATTGACAAGATGCTCGCCCATAAAGAGGCCGAGCTGATGCAGGTTTAAGCGCCTAGCCTAATGGCATTTTTCTCCAGTTCGACGCGTCAGGTGCCGAGCGCTGCTGCTGTTCCGGACCACGTCGCGGTCATCATGGACGGTAATGGGCGCTGGGCAAAGAAGCGTTTTTTGCCTCGCTTTGCCGGCCATGCAAAGGGTGTTGATCTGGTCCGCGAAATGGTGCGCGCCTGCCTGGAACGTAATATTCGCTTTTTGACGCTTTTTGCTTTTAGCTCGGAAAACTGGCGTCGACCGCAGGATGAGGTCACGCTGTTGATGCAATTATTCGTCAGGGCGCTCGAGCAAGAGGTTGAAAAGCTTGACCGAAATGGCGTTCGCTTGCGTGTCATTGGTGACCTCACGCGCTTTGATCAGCCCTTGCAGGCGCTTATTCGTGAGGCTGAAGCCAGAACAGCCGCCAACACCCGCCTTGACCTGACCATTGCTGCCAATTATGGTGGTCGTTGGGATGTGATGCAGGCGGTGAATCGCATGCTGACGGCGCAGCCCGACAAGCGTGATGGTTGGAGCGAGGCTGATCTCGAGCCTTACCTCTCGATGGCATATGCGCCTGAGCCGGATCTTTTTATTCGTACCGGCGGTGAGGAGCGCATCAGCAATTTTCTCCTGTGGCAATTGGCTTACACGGAACTGTATTTTACGGACACGCTGTGGCCAGAATTCAACACTACCGAGTTTGATAAAGCGATTTTTTCCTACCAGCAGCGTGAGCGCCGCTTTGGTAGAACCAGCGAACAATTAACTGGCCAGCCGGATGCTTAGAACGCGCGTAATCACGGCGCTGGTCATGTTGGGATTGTTGCTGCCCAGTCTGTTTTATCTCTCGCAGGCTCACTGGGCACTTCTGGTGGCTGCCTTCATTGGTGTCGGTGCCTGGGAGTGGGGCGCCTTGCTGCGCTGGAGCAAAATGTCGCGTCGCTTGCTCGGGGTCATTGTTGCACTTGGTTGCGCTGGTGTCTCATTGCTGGCGCCTGATGCCCTTGGTGCCGGTGCTCTCCCTGTCTATGGCACCCCGTGGGTTATTGCGGTCTACTCGATAGCGGCAGTGTTTTGGTGTCTGATCATTCCGTTCTGGTTGCGTACCCGGTGGGCACTTGGATCAGGTGGCGCTGGTCTGTTGACTGGTCTGGTGGTGCTGTTTCCGACTTGGCTGGCTCTGGTGCAGTTGCGTATCCCCGGCCCCGCGATTCTGTTGGCTCTATTTGCTGTGGTCTGGATGGCGGATATTGCCGCTTATTTTTCCGGCAAGGCCTTTGGCAAGCGCAAACTTGCACCGAATATCAGCCCAGGAAAAACTTGGGAGGGCGCTATTGGTGCGGTGATCGGCGTCATTTTTTACGGCATGGCCATGCGCCTGCTGACTGGTTTTTCTCCGGTTGCATTGCCGTTATGGGTGGTGGCGCTGATAGCGGTGACCGCTGTCAGTATCATTGGCGACCTTTATGAATCTATGCTCAAACGGCAGGCTGGCATTAAGGACAGCAGCAACGTTTTACCCGGCCATGGCGGGGTTCTTGACCGTATCGACAGTTTGACCTCGACCATGCCGATTATCGCTTTGTTGTGGTTGATGACGCAGTCTGCATCATGATCCTGCAAAACATCACCGTCCTTGGTTCAACTGGTTCAATCGGTGTTAGTACTCTGGATGTGATGCGCCGTCATCCGGGGCGCTATCGTGCGTTTGCACTTTGTGCGCATAGTCAGATTGACAAACTGTTTGAGCAGTGCCGCGAGTTTTTGCCTCGCTTTGCTGTTGTTCGTGATGCTTCATTGGCCAATCAGTTGGCCGATATGTGTCGAACTGCTGGTTTGAAGACAGAAGTGCGTTATGGCATTGAGGCATTGATCGAGATGTCGTCATTGCCTGAAGTGGATGCCGTGATGGCTGCCATTGTCGGCGCAGCCGGACTGGAGCCGACACTGGCGGCGGCTCGCGCCGGTAAAAAAATCATGCTGGCCAACAAGGAAGTGTTGGTTATGGCTGGCGAGTTGTTCATGCATGTGGTGCGTGAGCATGGTGCGGTCTTGCTTCCGGTCGACAGCGAACACAACGCTATTTTTCAGGCTCTGCCGGCAAATTTCTCACAAGGACTGAGCGCCAGTGGTGTCAGGCGCATTCTTCTGACTGCTTCGGGTGGTCCATTTAGAACCAAGGCGCTTGCTGACTTGCACGACGTGACGCCGGAGGCTGCTTGCGCACATCCAAATTGGGTGATGGGGCGCAAAATTTCAGTGGATTCGGCCAGCATGATGAACAAGGGCCTTGAGGTCATTGAGGCGCATTGGCTTTTTGCTGCACCAGCGGAACAGATACAGGTTGTCGTTCATCCTCAGAGCGTTATCCATTCAGCGGTTGAATACAGCGATGGTTCGGTGGTTGCGCAAATGGGCAATCCGGATATGCGGACACCGATTGCTTATGCCCTGGCGTATCCTGAACGGATCGAGTCAGGCGTCGAGTCGCTGGATCTGTTCAAGATTGCCCGGCTCGATTTTTACCCACCGGATTTCGAACGCTTTCCTTGCTTGCGACTGGCCTACGACGCCTTGCGCCAAGGTGGTACGGCACCGGCTATACTGAATGCTGCCAACGAAGTAGCCGTAGCCGCTTTTCTTGACCGTCAGTTGCCATTTCTTGGCATCCCTCACCTGATTGAGGCCGTCCTTGGTGCCTTGCCGGCTCAGCCGCAGGGCAATCTGGCTGATGTCTTGGCAGCCGATGCCGAGGCGCGGCGGGACGCGCATCGATTCATCAAGGAACAAGGCTTCGCGTGAGCGATTTCCCGTTTTACCTCGCTGCATTTCTGGTTGTTCTTGGCGTACTTGTTGTTATCCACGAACTCGGGCATTACCTTGCTGCACGCTATTGCGGCGTCAAGGTACTGCGCTTCTCTGTGGGGTTCGGTCCGGTAATTTTTCAACGTAAGTGTGGGGTTGACCGCACCGAATGGGCTATTGCTGCCATCCCGCTTGGCGGTTTTGTCAAAATGCTTGATGAGCGAGAGGGCGAAGTTGCTTCTGACGAGCTTTGCCGGGCATTTAACCAACAGACAGTTGGCAAGCGCAGTTTGATCGTCGCCGCTGGGCCATTGGCAAATTTTGTTTTGGCTATCCTGCTTTACTGGGCGGTATTCATGCATGGTAGCGATGAACTGCTACCGGTGCTGGGTCCGCCGCCTGTCAGTTCGCCAGCGGCTATTGCCGGTATAAATAATGGTGAACGAGTTCGTGCTGTCGATGGCCAAGCGGTAGCGACGTGGAATGATTTTCGCTGGCTGCTATTGCAAAAGGCAGCTGAGCACGAGAGTGTTGAACTTGAAGTGATCAACGAGCAGCAGGAGATTGCGCTACGCCACCTTCCGTTGGCGGCGGCTGGTGAGCAAGGCTGGGAAGGTGACGCATTGGGGCGCCTAGGTATAGTATTTTTCCGGCCAAAAATTCCGCCGGTGATTGGCAAGGTCGTTGCAGGTGGACCTGCCGATAACGCCGGTCTCAAGGTTGGCGACAGGGTTCTGGCGATTAACGGAGCAGCGATTCCCAACTGGTTTGACTTTGTCCTGAAAGTGCGTGATGCAGCGGGGCAAGCATTGCAGGTTGAAATCAACAGGGACGGACAGACTGTTACGGTCAACATGATTCCTGAAGGAAATTCTGAGCGCGGGCGGCAGGTTGGCAAGGTGGGTGTGGCTGTGGCCGAGACGGTAGAAAGCCGTCGTGAATTGAGAACTTTTGTCAGCTATGGTTTCTTTGATGCTGGTGGCAAGGCTTTTGTTGAAACCTGGGACAAGTCAGTGTTCAGCCTAGTCATGATGGGCAAGATGTTGACCGGGGAGGTTTCCTGGAAAAATCTTTCGGGACCGGTAACCATTGCTGATTATGCCGGGCAGTCGGCAAAGTTGGGGATTGATTACTACATCAAGTTCATGGCCTTAGTCAGCATCAGTCTCGGGGTTCTCAATCTGCTGCCCATTCCGGTTCTGGATGGGGGGCATTTGTTGTATCATGCTATCGAAGTCGTCAGGCGCCGTCCGTTGTCACAGCGGGCGATGGAATTGGGCCAGCAATTTGGGTTGGCAATCCTTTTCACCTTGATGGCTTTTGCCTTTTTTAATGACATAAATCGCCTGGTCTCCGGCTGAATGATGAAGAAAACCCTGTTGTCCATCCTGATCGCCAGCGTATTTGCGGCACCTGCATTTGCATTTGAGCCTTTTGCGGTCAAGGATATCCGTGTCGAGGGAATCCAGCGTACCGAGGCAGGAACGGTTTTTAGTTATCTTCCGGTAAAGGTCGGTGACACGCTCAATGATGAAAAAGCAGCGCAGTCGATCAAGTCACTATTCGCCACCGGTTTTTTCAAGGATGTCCGGATTGAGATTGACCGTGATGTGATGGTCGTCGTGGTGCAAGAGCGCCCGGCCATTGCTAAAATCAGCTTCGTCGGTCTCAAGGAGTTCGAGAACGATGTGATTGTCAAGGCGCTCAAGGAAACAGGCATTGCCGAAGGGCGTATTTTTGACCGAGCCTTGCTTGAAAAGGCTGAGCAGGAGCTCAAGCGTCAGTATCTGACGCGCGGCAAATATGCTGCAGCAATTACGACGACCGTGACACCTCTCGAACGAAACCGGGTCGGTATCAATTTCACCGTCGAAGAAGGGGCTGCGGCTCGAATCAAGCAGATTAACGTCGTTGGTGCCAAGGCATTCAAGGAAAAAGAGCTTCTGGGTTTGTTGGAGTTGACAACGCCCGGTCTTATGACTTGGTACACAAAGAACGACCAATACTCTCGTCAGAAGCTCTCTGCTGACCTCGAAAAAATGAAATCCTTCTACATGAATCGAGGTTATCTCGAGTTCAGTGTGGAGTCTACGCAGGTATCGATTTCTCCGGACAAGCAGGATGTGTTCATTACCATCAACGTGATTGAGGGCGAACGCTATCAGGTGTCCTCCGTCAAATTGGCAGGGGATTTCACAATTCCCGAAGAAGAAATCCGTAAGTTGGTCCTTGTCAAGCCGGGCGATGTCTTCTCTCGCGAACGTTTGAATGAATCAACAAAAGCAGTCGGTGAACGTTTGGGCAAGGAAGGTTATGCCTTTGCCAATGTGAACGCAGCACCTGAAATCGACAAGGAAAAGCGTCAGGTTGCTTTCACGATTTTTGTCGATCCTGGTAAACGGGTTTATGTACGGCGTATCAACGTCTCCGGCAATACCAAGACCCGTGATGAAGTTGTACGGCGCGAATTGCGCCAAATGGAAGGTGGCTGGTATGACTTGGAGCGCGTAACTGCCTCCAAGGTGCGCCTGGATCGTCTCGGTTTCTTTACCGAAGTGGCGGTTGAAACGCCAGCGGTACCAGGTACTTCGGATCAGGTTGATGTCAATTTGAAAGTGACCGAAAAGCCTACTGGTAACCTCATGCTCGGCGCGGGCCTTTCAAGCACGGAAGGTGTGGTGCTATCCGGTTCCATTGCTCAAAATAATTTCATGGGTAGCGGTAATAACGTTGCGATTCGGGTCAATACCGGCAAAATTAATCGTACTTACTCCTTCTCATATACCAATCCTTACTTCACAAAGGACGGGGTTAGCCAGGGCTTTGATATCTATCAGCGTGATATCGACTCAACCACGACGGCGGTGTCGCCGTACAAAACATCATCTCTGGGTGGTGGTTTGAGATTCGGTTTCCCGATCAGCGAAAAGGAATCAGTAAGCTTTGGTCTGGGTCTTGACACAACAACCATCACCACGGTTGATGGGAGTCCGCAGCGTTACAAGGATTTCGTCAAGGAATTCGGTGATACGAATATGACTATTCCAATTTCCGTTAATTGGATTAGTGATGGTAAAGATAGCTTCCTGTTCCCGACCCGTGGCAGATTTCAAAAAGCAGGTATTGAGGTTGCCATTCCCGGTGGAGACCTGACCTTCTATCGTGCTTCATATCAGTTGCAACAATATATTCCCCTGAGCAAGACATTCACCTTGATGTTTAATGGTGATTTTGGTTACGCTGATGGCTATGGTGATAGCACTTCATTGCCGTTTTACAAGAATTTCTATGCCGGTGGCGTAAATACCGTGCGCGGTTACAAGGCGGGCAGTCTAGGTCCCAAGGATACCAATGGTGACAGCCTTGGCGGTACGCGCCGAGTCATTGGCAATGCCGAACTCCTGTGGGGAGTTCCGGGGATGGAAAAGAGCTTGCGATTGGGATTGTTCTTTGATGCCGGTCAGGTATACGGACAAGGTCAGGATATCGACTTTGGTGATTTGCGGTATTCTACGGGTATATCTGCAGCCTGGATTTCGCCAGTCGGCCCGCTCAAGTTTAGTTTTGGTCAGGCGCTTAATAAACAGGAAGGTGATAAACCAGAGTCCTTCCAGTTCCAGTTGGGTACTACATTTTGATTCAGGAGTGTCATGTTGAAAGCTAAATCCCTCTTACTCGCATCGTTGATGTCTGCCTTGTTCGTGACCAGCGTGGGCGCGTCCGAGTTGAAGGTCGGCTATGTGAATACCCAGCGCATCTTCCGTGATGCCCCTGCTGCTCAAAAAGCTGCCAAGAAGCTTGAAGGCGAGTTTTCACGGCGCGATCAGGATCTGCAGAAGATGGCGAAGCAACTTCAAGGTTTGCAGGAAAACCTTGAAAAGAACTCCGTGACAATGGCGGAGAGTGATCGTCGCAGCAAGGAAAAGGAATTTGGCGAATTGTCGCGTGAATTCCAGCGCAAGCAGCGTGAATTCCGTGAAGATCTGAACTTGCGTCAGAACGAGGAAAATGCGGCGGTTATCGAGAAAGCCAACAAGGCCATCAAGCAGATTGCCGAAGCTGAAAAGTTTGATCTGGTTTTGCAGGATGTGGTCTGGGTCAGCCCTAAACTGGATATGACCGATCGCGTAATCAAGGCGCTCGCCGAAGGTAAATAATGCCTGCTCCTGCGGGTGTTTCACTTTCGCTTGCCGATATCGCCGCCCGCTTGGGCGGCGATGTGCTTGGTGATCCGCAAACGC
>CAXYZX010000052.1:0-16157 GCA_964293845.1 uncultured Dechloromonas sp. | reverse complement strand
GGCAAGTCCCTGGCCAACGAACTCGACGTCGTCGAAGGCATGCAGTTCGACCGCGGCTACCTGTCCCCGTACTTCATCAACAACGGCGACAAGCAGCAAGCGCTGATGGAAAACCCGTTTGTCCTGCTTTACGACAAGAAGATTTCCAACATCCGTGACCTGCTGCCGATCCTTGAGCAAGTTGCCAAGGCCGGCCGTCCGCTGCTGATCATCGCTGAAGATGTCGATGGCGAAGCACTGGCCACCCTGGTGGTGAATAACATCCGTGGCATCCTGAAGACCGTTGCCGTCAAGGCGCCGGGCTTTGGTGATCGTCGCAAGGCCATGCTGGAAGACATCGCTGTCCTGACCGGCGGTACCGTTATCGCTGAAGAAACCGGTCTGTCGCTGGAAAAGGCTGTCCTGAAGGATCTGGGCCAGGCCAAGCGCATCGAAGTTTCCAAGGAAAACACCATCATCATCGACGGTGCCGGCGAAGCTGCTGTTATCGAAGCCCGCGTCAAGCAGATCCGTATCCAGATCGAAGAAGCGACTTCCGATTACGACAAGGAAAAGCTGCAGGAACGTGTTGCCAAGCTGGCTGGCGGCGTTGCCGTCATCAAGGTTGGTGCAGCCACCGAAGTCGAAATGAAGGAAAAGAAGGCGCGCGTTGAAGATGCCCTGCACGCTACCCGTGCTGCGGTTGAAGAAGGCGTTGTCGCTGGCGGCGGCGTTGCACTGATCCGTGCTCGTGCTGCTGTGGGCAAGCTCAAGGGCGACAACCACGATCAGGATGCTGGTATCAAGATCGTTCTGCGCGCCATGGAGCAGCCGCTCCGTGAAATCGTTGCCAACTCTGGTGACGAGCCTTCTGTCGTGGTCGACAAGGTTCAACGCGGCAAGGGCAACTACGGTTACAACGCTGCCACCGGCGAGTACGGTGACATGGTTGAAATGGGCGTCCTCGATCCGACCAAGGTGACCCGCACCGCACTGCAGAACGCCGCGTCCATCGCCGGCCTGATGCTGACCACCGAATGCATGGTTGCTGAACTGGCTGAAGACAAGCCGGCCGGCGGCATGCCTGACATGGGTGGTATGGGCGGCATGGGTGGTATGGGCGGCATGGGAATGTAATTCCCCGCTCCAGCCTCACCATTTTTTAAAAGCCCCGCTTCCGAGCGGGGCTTTTTTGTTCCAGATCAAGGAAGTCCTTACGACTTTTGTAACGGTCTGTAAGTTGCCTGTAAGACGCTCCCCCTAAATTACGATCCGCAGCAATGCCTCTACAAACAAAATCTGAGGAGCAAAATCAATGCAAAACGTATTAGATCGGGTTACAGCCAATCCGAAGTTCCACGAGTTTATTGCCATGCGCAGTAGATACTCGATCATCATGGCCATCATCAGTGCTTCCGCTTACTACGGCTTCATCCTGCTGGTTGCCTTCAACAAAGAGTTTCTGGCTACCAAGCTGAGTCCCGGCGGCGTCACCAGTATTGGCGTTCCGCTCGGCGTCGGCGTCATCATTTTCACCATCCTGCTGACCTGGATCTACGTTCGTCGCGCCAATACTGAATTCGACGCAACCAACGAAGCCATCATCAAGGAGGCACAGAAGTAAGATGACTAAATTCACCAAAGTTCTCCTCGGCCTGCTGGCCCTGGCCGTTGCCGGCGGTGCCGTTGCTGCTGGTGCCGATCTCGGCAACACCCCAAAACAGGCCACCAACTGGACAGCCATCGTCATGTTCGGCATCTTCGTTGGCGGCACGCTCTACATCACCAAGTGGGCAGCCTCGCAGACCAAGTCTGCAGCTGACTTCTACACCGGCGGTGGCGGCATCACCGGTTTCCAGAACGGCCTGGCAATTGCCGGCGACTACATGTCTGCCGCTTCTTTCCTGGGTATTTCCGGTCTCGTGTTCGCCAACGGCTTTGACGGCCTGATCTTCTCGATCGGCTGGCTGGTCGGCTGGCCGGTCATCACCTTCCTGATGGCTGAGCGTCTGCGTAACCTGGGCAAGTTCACGTTTGCTGACGTGGCTTCCTACCGTTTCGCCCAGACCCCGGTTCGTATCTTCGCAGCTTCCGCCTCCCTGGTTATCGTCGCCTTCTACATGATTGCGCAGATGGTCGGTGCCGGTCAGCTGATCAAGGTGCTCTTCGGCATGGAATATCTCTACGCTGAAATCCTGGTCGGTTCCGTGATGATGATGTACGTGCTGTTCGGCGGCATGACTGCAACCACCTGGGTGCAGATCATCAAGGCTTGTATGCTGCTGGCTGGTGCGACCTTCATGGCCGTCTCCGTTCTGCTGCAATTCGGCTTCTCGCCGGAAGCCCTGTTCGCCAAGGCCGTTGAAGTTCACACCAAGCATGACGCGCTGATGTCACCGGGTGCCCTGATCAAGGATCCGGTCTCCGCGATCTCTGTCGGTATGGCCCTGATGTTCGGTACCGCTGGTCTGCCGCACATCCTGATGCGCTTCTTCACCGTACCGAATGCCAAGGAAGCCCGTAAGTCAGTTGCCTGGGCAACCACCTGGATCGGTTACTTCTACATCCTGACCTTCATCATCGGTTTCGGCGCCATCACCAATCTGGTTCAAAACCCGACCGACTTCTACGTCGGCGGCGAACTGGCCAAGGGTCTGAAGGGCGGCGGCAACATGGCTGCTGTGCATCTGGCCAAGGCTGTTGGCGGTGACCTGTTCCTCGGCTTCATCTCTGCTGTTGCTTTCGCAACGATTCTGGCTGTGGTTGCTGGTCTGACCCTGTCTGGTGCTTCTGCTGTTTCCCATGACTTGTACGCTTCCGTATTCGCCAAGGGTTGCTCTTCAGAATCTGAACTGCGCGTTTCCAAGATCACCACCGTTTGCCTGGGTGTTCTGGCCGTTGTTCTGGGTATCGCCTTCGAAAAGGAAAACGTTGCCTACATGGTGATGTTGGCCTTCGTCATCGCCTGCTCTTCCAACTTCCCGGTCTTGTTCATGTCCGTGCTGTGGAAGAACTGCACCACCCGTGGCGCAGTGGTTGGTGGCTTCGTTGGTCTGGCTACCGCAGTCGTCCTGACGATTGGCTCTGCCTCCGTCTGGGAAGCTGTGATGCTGAACCCGAAGGGCTCTGCCTGGTTCCCGTACAACTCTGCCGCCATCTTCTCGATGACTGCTGCGTTCGTCACGATCTGGCTGGTCTCCATTCTCGACAACTCCCCGCAGGCACAGAAAGAACGTGCCCTGTATCCGTCGCAGCAGCTGCGTTCGGAAACCGGTCTGGGTGCTTCTGGCGCCTCTGGCCACTAAGCAAACAAAACACCGTCTGCAAAAAGCCCGGGAAATCCCGGGCTTTTTTTCGTCCTGAATTTTTCAGCGTGTTTTTGATGTCGACCGCAAGCAACTGAAATTCCATTGCTTTGCAGCAAACGGAAACAGTGCGCCTGGCAAATGCTTGAAGCACAGACGCAATGGTGCGCTGCGGCATTTTCCTCGCGTTTTATTTGTTAGACTCTGGGAGTTCTCTAGGGGGAAAAAACGGTAGGGGGCGCCCAGTGCAGGATCGGGCAACCCCCTGAGTCGCGGCCTAAGCCAGCAACTCCAAGACCATAAAAGGAGAACAGCCCGCGCAGAATAATGTGACAGGCTTACAGAACTCTTACGCCAGCAGGGGCAGACGGAAACATGCGCATACTTATCGCTGAAGACGACGCCATCATCGCCGATGGCCTTTCGCGCTCATTACGCCAGGGCGGCTATGCCGTTGACTGGGCGCCCAATGGACTGGAAGCCGATACCGCCTTGCTGACGGTGACTTACGATCTGCTGATCCTTGATCTCGGCCTGCCCAAACTCTCCGGTCTTGACCTGCTCAAACGCATACGCGTGCGGAGCTGTGCCCTGCCCGTGCTGATTCTCACCGCCATGGACGGTACCGGTGACCGCGTCAAGGGCCTCGACCTCGGCGCTGACGATTACATGGTCAAGCCTTTCGATCTGGCTGAACTGGAAGCCCGTGTGCGCGCCCTGACCCGCCGTTCAGCCGGCACCACGCCGATGATTCAATGCGGCGCGATGGTTTTTGATCAGGTTGGCCGTGTTGCCCATATCAATGGTCAGGCACTTGAACTGTCCGCACGAGAAATCGGCCTTCTGGAAGTCTTGCTGACGCGCATGGGGCGCCTGGTCAGCAAGGATCAACTGGTCGATCATCTATGTGGCTGGGGTGAAGAAGTGAGCCACAACGCGATTGAGGTCTACGTCCATCGCCTGCGCAAAAAACTGGAAAGCGGCGGCGTCAAGATCACTACGGTTCGCGGCTTGGGCTATTGTCTTGAGCGCCCCCAAACAGAGCAGTAACCAGCCCCCGGCAGAGAGCGAGCGCTCGCTGTTTGGCGAGATACTCGACTGGATGCTGGCGCCATTGCTTTTTGTCTGGCCACTGAGTATTGCCTTCACTCATTACTTTGCCAACAACGTCGCCAATTATCCTTACGATCAAACCTTGCGTGAGCATGCCGCCGCGATTGCACGCCAGGTCAAACTGGTTGGCGGCAAGCCGGTACTCAGCCTGCCGGCATCGGCCCGTGCCCTGCTGCGCGCCGATGAAACGGATAGCGTCTATTTTCATGTCGTGAGCAATGGCCGCCTGCTGGCTGGCGATCCCGAACTACCCATTCCCAAGGAAGTTCTGTCGACCAGCATCCTGCCGGGCGATATTTACATGCGCGATCTCGATTTCAATGGTCAGGATCTGCGTATTGCCTATACCTACATCGCCGATGGCAATATGCCGCGTGAGCGCTGGGTGATGGTTGAAGTCGCCGAAACGACAGAGAAACGCACGCAACTGGCGAACAAGATTGTCGCCAGCGTCATCCTGCCCCAGTTCATTATCATCCCTCTCGCCGTCATGCTGGTCTGGTTTGGCCTGTCACGCGGCTTGCGCCCGTTGACCCGCTTGCGCAAGACGATAGAAGCACGCGAACCGGCCGACTTGTCGCCAATTGCCACGCGCCGCGTGCCGGAGGAGCTGGAGCCGCTGGTCGAGGCCTTTAATGAAATGCTCGAACGCATGAAGAAAAACGTCGAGGCGCAGCAGCGCTTCGTCGCTGATGCGGCGCACCAGATGCGCACCCCGCTGACTGGTCTCAAGACCCAGGCTCAGTTCGCCATTCGCGAAACCGATCCGGAAGCCTTGCGCCATGCCTTGCGCCAGATCGCCACCGGTGTCGACCGGGCGGCACGCATGGTCAATCAATTGCTCACCCTGGCGCGCACCGAGGCCAGCGAACAGGCGCAGCAGAACCATGAGCCACTCGACCTTTCACGATTGGTCCGCGAAGTGGTTGAAGACTGGGTCATGCAAGCAATCGAGAAGCAGATCGACCTCGGCTTTGAAACTTCCGGCCCGGCGATGGTCAGGGGCAACCCGGTGCTATTGCGCGAGCTGGCCAAGAATCTGATCGACAACGCCCTGCGCTACACCCCGAGCGGCGGTCACGTTACCTGCCGGGTCACGACCAACGAGGTAGTCTGCCTGCTTGAAGTCGAGGATGACGGCGTCGGCATCACAGAAGAACAGGCCGAGATGGTCTTCGAGCGCTTCTACCGGGTTGATGATGCAACCACCGAGGGCAGCGGTCTCGGCCTCGCCATCGTTCAGGAAATTGCCGCCCAGCACGAGTCGACCGCAACATTACGGCCCAACCCCACCGGGCGCGGCGCCATTGCCCGTGTAGCCTTGCCCGCCTGGCATCCACCACTACCCCCGCCGCCACTGCCCGACGACTTCTCCGAGCTTTATCGCCAGTCACCACCGATTGGCACCTGACTATTGTGCCGCTTGCCGGCGCGGAGTAGTTGACAATTTTTGTCAGCTTTATTAAAGTTTGTGCATCCCAAGGGGGAGTAGCTCCACACCGGTTTGTCGTCATCACGAGGTTTTACCTCCGGCGGCCGGGCAGCAAAACAGCGCTGTGAGCAAGACCTTTGCCGTGACGGCGAAGCTCCTTTGGCATTCCACTGGCCCTCGTCCTCTCCGGCGCGGGTCTTTTGCTTTCTGGAATGCTAACAAGGAGAAACACCATGAATACGGTAGGCAGCTGGGAATTGTGGGTCGGATTTTCGGCCATTGTCCTCGTCATGCTGGCGATTGACCTGTTTGTTGTCGGGGGCGGCAAGGAACACCGCGTCAGCTTCAAGGAAGCCGCCGTCTGGTCGGTGATCTGGATCAGTATCACCCTCGCCTTTGCCGGCGGCCTCTGGTGGCACCTCGATGGCAGCCTGGGCCGTGAAGTGGCGAACAGCAAGGCGCTGGAATTCATCACTGGTTACCTGATCGAAAAGGCGCTGGCCGTTGATAACGTCTTCATCTGGCTGATGCTGTTCAGCTTCTTTGCCGTACCGGTCGAGTTGCAAAAGCGGGTGCTGCTTTACGGCGTGCTCGGCGCTATCGTCATGCGCACGATCATGATTTTTGCCGGTGCCTGGCTGATCACCCAGTTCCACTGGATTCTTTATCTATTCGGTGCTTTCCTGCTGATCACCGGCGTCAAGATGTACTGGTTCGCCGATGAAAAGCCGGATCTGGAGAACAACAAGCTGGTCAAGTGGTTGCGCGGCCATATGAACATCACGACCGAGTTCGACGGCCAGAACTTCTTTACCTGGAAAAATGGCGTGCGTTACGCGACGCCGCTCTTCCTTGCACTGGTGCTGGTTGAAGTCTCCGATCTGATCTTTGCTGTCGATTCGATCCCGGCCATTTTCGCCATCACCACCGACCCGTTCATCGTCCTGACCTCGAACATTTTCGCCATCCTCGGCCTGCGCGCCATGTACTTCCTGCTCGCCGGGGTTGCCGATCGTTTTTCGCTGCTCAAGTACGGCCTGGCGATGGTGCTGATGTTTATCGGCGTCAAGATGCTGCTGATCGACGTTTACAAGATCCCCGTGGGCTTCTCGCTTGCCGTTGTCGCCGTGATCATCGGTGCCTCGGTGTGGGCTTCGCTGCGCAAGGAAGCCCGGGAGAACAAGGCTTCCTGATCACAGATTGTCGAGGCGGCTGTAGTCCAGCACCGCCGCCTCGCGCGGCGCCATCTTGTGCCAGGCGGCATGGATGGCGTCGCTGCTTGGCCAGAAGCGCGGGTCAGTGCGCCGGATGCCAAAACGCTCGATGAGCTTGATCAAATCACTCGTTTGAGCCAGTTTGCTGACTTCATCGACAAAATCTGGCAGTTTTTCGATGTCGACCGCAAAGATTGCGTTGGGATAAGCCCCAGCCACCCCGTTAATTGCCAGCAAGGTGTCTTCTTCCGGCACACGGCGCTTGTCTTCACTGAACATCTGCGCCACGTTGCTGCGCACGGCATTGCTGAGCAATGAAATAACGCGCGGCTCCGCCCCCGGCTTCTGCAACATCACCAGGCTCATTTCCGGCATCTGCGCGGCGGCCAGCCCCTTGATTTGCGACAGGCGATTGATGTGCAGCAGTTCCTTGCTTGCCAGGCCGCTAGCCTGCCAATCCAGGGTTGGCTCACGAAGCGGCAGATAACGCTTCGCCAGCTTCTGGTAAAGCTCGTTCAACGGATCACTGCTCCGGTAGATCTCGCTGGATTCCTGTACAAAGCCACGCGCCGCGTTGGCAAAGTAAATGATTTGCTCCTCGCCACCACCGCGATACCACTGATCGAGTACCCGTTTGCGCTCAATCACCGGCAAGAAGGCCAAAAAATTCAGCTCGCCTTCCATGCGCAGGAAATCCATGTAAAGACGCGTCGCCAACTGATGAGAAACATTGCCATAGACATCGAAACCGGCAAGCAGCAGGTAGTGCATGCGTTCAAATAGCGGGTAACCCAGGGTCAGCACAGTCTGCGGCCGCTCGCCGAGCAGCCCGCGAACCACCGAGGCGCTGTCAAAGTGCCTGAAAACGGTGAGTGCTGCATTCCTGTTATTGCCGTCACCATCCCACAGGCTGGCGAGCGCAAATTTTTGATTGCCGCCTTTGAATTGGTTTAACAAGCGACCTTTTTCTTCGAGATAGCGTGTTTCCTGTTTTCCATAATTCCGCCACGTCAGCAGGCCAACCGTACCTTCATGCGCTGCCGGCAAACCGAGATTGGGCTCGGCGGCCTCCAGCAACAGCGTGGTCAACGCGCCCTCCTGCTCACTTGGGGCAAGGAAAACCACCCAGAAATGATCGTTGATGACGCTGAGCGCCACTTGTCCGCGACAGACCGGGCCCTTCATGAAACCCATCAAAGTAAATTGAGCCTCATCCAGCATGAAGCGATAACGCGCATTGACCGGCAAGGCGCGGAACGTCGCGAACGGGTTGGAGGCAACCTCGGGTTGATAGCTCGGCAGCTTGTCCACCACGTAAGTCGGCGCAAAAAACCAGTCGCGGACACGCGCCAGGCGTGCCGGATCCAGTTCGACCGGCATGTAGGTCTTGGCTACCGGCGTTGCCTCGGCACGCCGCAAACGGTAATAGACACGCTCAACCTGCGGGTCATCATAGGGGCGCCGGGTGGCGATCACATCGATTGGCTGCCCCGCTGGCGTGCGGCTGCGCACCAGCTCGAAGTTGATCTCGGGTTGTTCCGGAAAATGGAAATGGCCGATATACCAGTGTTCATAAATATAGCGGGCGACCAGCTGACTACGTTTGTCATCGCCATTCAGGAAACGCTCCCAGGCCTGCACTTGGGCGGATACTGCAGCGCCCGGTTGCGCTTGCGGCGAATAGGGGGCGCCTGCCTCCAGCCAGCCGGTGAGCGTCGCGTATTCCTGATCGGCAAGTGGCGGCAGACCAAAAGGCATGCCGCGTCCCGGATGATGGCGGGTGTAATCATCGACACCGGCAGGGCGCACGCAAATTTGTTCGCGGTCCAGCGCAAAATCGATGTCCTTGTCCAGCAATTGACCGTTACTCGGGCCGGGATTGGCCCGTTTCAGGGCCAGCATCTGGTACATGACACCGCCTTGACGATTGGCTTCTGCGCTTTGGACCCGCTCGTTGAGCACCGGGAAAAATCCTTTAGCCCGCCATTCACTGTTGCTCAGCGCATCAAAACCCAGCCTTGTTGGTTCATCGGCAAGCAGACGGGTACTGGAATAAACCTGTCTGGCGCTGGCGCCACGGGTGATTCCGGCATAACTGCTCAGATTGAGCTGGCACGGTGCGTCGTAACAGGCATGGCAGGACACACAACGCGCATCAAGAATGGGGCGAACTTCCTTCCAGTAATCCGGCGCCTTAGCGCTCTGGGCGGGCGGGTGATCAAAGCGCCCGGGATCGGCTGGTCCAAAACGTTGATCAAGCTGGAGCGAGACAGCGATGGTGGTACAACCACCAATCAGTGCAAACAGGAAGGGGGCGAGAAGGCGCATCACGTGCTTCTGATTGAGAATAGCGTACAGTCTATCGCATCAGCAGACTGGCCATTCAGCGCCGGTAAGGCTAAGATCGCATGAAATTCGAATATCGCGGTTCTCTGCTGGAGTCCCTTTGTCTGACACAGTACATCTAGCACTTTGCCTACTCGGGCGCCGCCTGGCTGAGATGCTTGTTGTCTCGTTCCTGCTGCTCGCCAACCCGGCGTACTCGGCCAGCGAAATTGTTGCGGTCGACACCCAAAAACCGGTCAAATTTGCTGTGCTGGCTTTTCGCCCCAAGCCGGAGATGCTTGCCCGCTGGCAACCGCTGATTGATTTTCTCAATCAGGCGCAACTTGGCCGCCACTTCGATCTGGAGGTGCTGACCTACCCTGAACTTAGCGCTGCGGTACATGCCAGGCAGATCGACTTTATCCTGACCCAGCCGGGGCATTACATTGCGCTCACCCATCGTGAGGGTTTGCTCTCACCGCTGGCCACACTGGTGGAAAACGAAGCAGATCACGCCCTGGCAAATTTTGGTGGCGTTATCGTCACGCGGGCCGACAACGCTGCTATCTCGACTATCGCAAATTTGCGAGGAAAACAGATTGCGACGAGCAGCATTGGCTCACTCGGCAGTTATCAGATGCAGGCGCTGGAACTGTTGCAGCAAGGTATTCATCTGCCGGCTGACGCGCGAATCATCGAAACCGGGCAGCCGCAGGACAAGGCGATTCAAGCCTTGCTGGCCGGCACTGCCGATGCGGCATTTGTACGCACCGGAGTCATCGAAGCGATGCAGCGCGAAGGCAAGCTGGATGCCAGTCAGCTCCACATTCTCAATCCGCAGACTGTTAGCAATTTCCCGTTTGTACTATCCACCCGGCTATACCCGGAATGGCCAGTGGCGGCGATGCCCTGGACCGATGAAGATCTCGCCCGCCGCGTTGCCGCCGCCATACTGGCATTGCCGCATGGCGGTGTCGTCGCCAATGCGACGAAAATCCATGGCTTCACCATTCCCGGTGACTATCGCCCGGTCGATGATCTGATGCGTCGCCTGCGCTTGCCGCCGTTTGATGCCGCGCAGGAAATTACCGCCGCCGACATATGGGCAAAATATGGCGTGATCCTCGCTCTGCTCGCGCTGCTTGCTACCGCCTTGCTGCTCAGCATTTCATTCGTTCTGTATCGTGCCAACCGCCGACTGAAGAGCGAAAAAGAGCGTAGCGCGCAGGCAACACAACAACTGAAAGCCAGCGAATCCAGGTTCCGCTCAATTTTCGAGGACGTCGATGCACTGGCCATCCAGGGCTACCTGATCGATGGCACCATCATTTACTGGAACCATGCCTCCGAAATCATTTATGGCTACAGCGCCGATGAAGCTCTGGGAAAATCACTTTTCGATCTGATCATTCCGCCACCTATGCGCAGCGAGGTAGAGACTGAGGTGCGCTGGATGTTCAACCACCGGGCGGGCGTCCCCGCCAAGCGCCTGCGCCTGATCGACAAGGAAAAGCAGCTGGTCGAAGTCTTTTCAACCCACGTTGTCACCGAGACGGCAGAGCATGGTGTCGCAATGTTCTGCCTCGACATCAATCTGGCCGACCAGGCCCGGGTGGAAAGTGCCTTGGTTGAAAGTGAGGCCAGGCAGAGGGTGATTCTCGAAGGCCTTGGCGAAGGCGTCTTTGGCACCGACACCAACGGCATCTGCACCTTTATCAACCCGGCGGCACTGGCCATGCTGGGCTTTACTGAAGACGAGATTCTCGGTGCCAATCAGCACCAGCTTTTTCATTTCAAGCACCGCGATGGCGCGGATTACCCCAGCGCCCAGTGCCCGGTTCGCCTGACCGCCCTTGATGGCAAGACTCGCCGTGTCCGGGAGTGGTTCTGGCGCAAAAATGGTGAAGGCTTTCCGATCCAGCTGACCGTTACACCAAAATTACGCAACGGCGTCTTGAGCGGGACCGTCGTTGTCTTTTCCGACATCAGCGAAAACGTGCGCATCGCCGAGGAACTCGATCACTATCGCAACCATCTTGAAGAGCAGGTTCGCTTGCGCACAACCCAGCTGGAGGAAGCCCGCAGCGCTGCCGAGGCAGCCAATCGCGCGAAGAGCGCCTTCCTCGCCAACATGAGCCACGAGATCCGGACGCCGATGAATGCCGTGCTCGGCATGGCTCACCTGATGCGGCGCGATGGTGTTTCGTCGCAACAGGCCGAGCGCCTGGACAAGATCGACCACGCCACCCAGCATTTGCTGGCGATCATCAACGACATTCTCGACATCTCCAAAATCGAGGCCGGCAAGCTGACTCTGGAGCAGGCGCCGGTCGATGTGCGCGAAATCCTGCACGGCGTCACGAATCTGCTCGACGAGCGCATACGCAGCCGGGGCTTGGCCCTGCTGCTTGAATCCGACGACTTCCCCGAGTGCTACTTGGGCGATCCGACGCGCATCACGCAAAGCCTGATCAACTACGTCGCCAATGCCATCAAATTTACCGAGCGGGGCAGTATCACCCTGCGCGCCAGGCGTCTCGCCGACGACGAAAGCTCGGCGACCTTGCGTTTTGAAGTTGAAGATACCGGTATCGGCATTCCCCCTGAAATCAGGGCGAGCCTCTTTGATGCCTTCAAACAGGCCGACAGTTCGACAACCCGCAAATATGGTGGAACCGGCCTTGGCCTGGCCATCACCCGCCATTTAGCGCAGATTATGGGCGGCGATGCCGGTGTTGATAGCGAACCGGGGCGTGGCAGTTGTTTCTGGTTGACCGTCAAGCTGAAAAAAAATCAGGCATTTTTGCCGTCGACCGCAACAAATCAGGATCAGCCAATAGAACTGGCGCTTCTCGCCGGCTGGCGCATTCTCGTTGCCGAAGACGAACCGATCAATCAGGAAATCGCCCACGAATTGCTTACTGATATCGGAGTGCTGGTCGATCTCGCCAATAATGGCCGACAAGCACTTGAGATGGCGGCAACGACCCGCTACGACCTGATCCTGATGGACATGCAGATGCCGGAAATGGACGGTCTTGAAGCGACCCGTCAGATTCGCCTGCTTCCCGGACAAAAAAACCTGCCCATCGTCGCGATGACTGCCAATGCCTATGCTGAAGATCGTGAACGCTGCCGAGTGGCCGGCATGACTGACTTTCTCAGCAAACCGGTTGATCCCGACCTGCTCTTTGCCACCCTCTTGCGTCACCTCTCGAAGAGACAGAGCTAAGTAATGTGCCGGCGTTATGCGCCGCAAAGCGGTACACTTGCCGCCTCGCGAGGATAATTTCGGTATTTGGCAGGGATTTTTGCCCATCTCACCGCGCAAACCTCCCCCACTTAGCCACGCAAAGGTAATTCGATGTACCCGGTCCACGATGTAGATGCCCTCCTTTTAATCGCTACCACCCTCTCCTCCAAACGGCGGCCGGCTGAACTCGTGGAGATCATCGCTGCCGCCGATCTGCTGCAAGTTGCCATTCCCGACGAAGCAAGGCTGGTTGAGTCTTTTGAACACCTGTCGCGGCACGGCATGATCTGCGCCCGCGATGGCGGTTTTTCGCTAACGCCGGCGGCCGAGGAAATCATGGCCGCCCAGCCCAAGCGCGGAACCAGCGAAGAGAAAATCTTCCGCGTACGCGACGATCTTTCCGCCTTCACCACCAAGCCCGATCACGCTACCGTGGTCGTCACTGTCGAGCAGCTGCTGGCCGCACGTAAAGCGCACAGCACCTCCGGCGAAGGTGCCGGCAAGAACCTGCTGGTGCCCAAGCCCAAAGCCGATGGCGACAAGCAGCGCCCCGGCCAACGCTTCCGCAAGCCGCTGCCAGCTCGCAAGCGCAGGACTTGAACCAGAACATGAACGAAAACATCACCCCGCCGAGCCCTGCCTTGTTCAACGAACTGCCGCTCGCGCCGGCCATGCTGGTTACCCTGCAGCAACTTGAATACCTGACGATGACGCCGATTCAGGCGGCCAGCCTGCCGATTGCGCTGGCCGGCCATGATCTGATCGCGCAAGCCAAGACTGGCAGCGGCAAAACTGCCGCCTTCGGCCTCGCCCTGCTCAACAAACTCAACCCCAAGAATTTTGCCGTGCAGGCCATGGTGCTCTGCCCGACGCGCGAACTGGCCGATCAGGTAACGCAGGAAATCCGTCGTTTGGCGCGCTTTGAAGACAACATCAAAGTGCTGCCGCTGTGTGGCGGCTCAGCCATGCGCAACCAGATCACCAGCCTTGAAAATGGCGTCCATGTTGTCGTCGGCACGCCAGGCCGCATCATGGACCACATGGAGCGCGGCACGATCAAGCTCGACGGCCTGCAAACGCTGGTCCTCGATGAAGCAGACCGCATGCTCGACATGGGCTTCCATGACGACATCGCCTACGTTGCCAAACGCTGTCCGAAAGAACGCCAGACCCTGCTGTTCTCCGCGACCTACCCGGAAGGTATCGCCCAGCTGGCCAAGCAGTTTTTGCGCAACCCGCAGGAAGTAAAGCTGCTTGAACAGCACGCCGGCAGCAAAATTCGCCAGCGCTTCTACGAAGTCAAACACGAAGAACGCCTGCAGGCCGTCGCCAAACTGCTCAAGCATTACCGCCCGGTCAGCACGCTGGCTTTTTGCAATACCAAGCAGCAATGTCGCGACTTACTGAATGTGCTGCGTCACGAAGGCATCCAGGCACTGACCCTGAATGGTGATTTGGAACAGCGCGAACGCGATCAGGTGCTGATCCAGTTCGCCAATCGCAGCGTTTCAGTGCTGGTTGCCACCGATGTCGCGGCACGCGGCCTCGACATTGCGCAACTTGAAGCAGTGATCAACGTCGATGTGACGCCCGACCCGGAGATTCACATCCACCGCATCGGCCGTACCGGTCGTGGCGATGAAGATGGCTGGGCGCTCAGCCTGTGCAGCACCGCCGACCGCCGGCGTGTCGCCGGCATTGCGGCGGCGATGAATTGCGCGGTGACCTGGGAAGATATCGGCACCCTGAAGGACGAGAGCGACAAGCCGCTGATTCCGCCCATGTCCACGCTGCAAATACTCGGTGGCCGCAAAGAGAAAATTCGCCCCGGCGACATTCTCGGCGCACTCACCGGCGAAGCCGGTTTTACCCGCGAGCAGGTGGGCAAAATTACCGTGACCGAGCAATCCAGCTATGTGGCCGTTGCCCGTGACATCGCCCGTGATGCGATCAAGAAACTCTCGGCGGGCAAGGTCAAGGGTAAAACCGTGAAGGTGCGTGCGCTGTAGCAGGCAAAAAAATCAGCCGTTTTCTGCGTCGACCGCAACAGGCGACCAGAGCGGCTGACCGGTCGCCTCCAGATGACTTAGGTAAGCCCGCAGATCAAATTCCAGTTGGTGATAGCCCGGTTCCATGTGCCGGCAAAGCTGGTAGAAGGCCTTGTCGTGGGCGCGCTCCTTCATGTGCGCCAACTCATGAACGACGATCATGCGCAAGAACTCGGGCGGCACTGCCTTGAATAGCGCGGCAACACGAATTTCCCGCTTGGACTTGAGCTTGCTCCCTTGCACCCGAGAAATCGTGGTGTGCGTGCCGAGGGCATTGCGGATCACATGCAGCTTGCTGTCAAAAGCCACTTTGCTCAATTGGCCGGCGTTGCGCAAATACTCCGCCTTGAGTTCGTGAACATAGTCATAAAGCGCGCTGTCGGTACGTACCGCATGGGGCAGCGGATATTTCTGCAGCAGGACATCTGCCAATCGCCCTTGGTCGATCAAGCGCCGGACTTGTTCGACCAGATCTGGCGGGTAACCGGCAAGATAATTGGGAGTGGGCCTGGTGCGCATGATGGCCCATTAAAGCATATCAACACGGCGCACTTAACCGGCTGCTGGCCTGAGAGACAGGGCATGGTGGCGCAGGTGATCGGCAATGAAACTGGCAATGAAATAGTAGCTGTGGTCGTAGCCAGCCTGCACGCGTAGCGTGAGCGGATAATTGGCCGCTTTGGCTGCCGCCTGCAACATTTCCGGCTTTAGCTGGCTGGCCAGAAAGTCGTCGCGGTCACCCTGATCGATGAGGATGGGAAGTTTCTCGGCAGCGCCAGCCATCAACATACTGGCATCCCATTCCCGCCATTGCGAACGATCTGCCCCGAGGTAGCGAGAAAATGCCTTCTCGCCCCACGGCGCCGCCATCGGATTGCAAATTGGGGCGAATGCGGAGAGCGACTGATAGCGTCCTGGATTACGCAGGGCACAGACCAAGGCACCATGCCCGCCCATCGAGTGGCCACTGATGCCACGCTGCTCCGAGACCGGGAAGTTATCCTCAATCAGAGCCGGCAGTTCGTGCACCACATAGTCGTGCATGCGATAGTGCCGCGCCCACGGCGCTTCGCTTGCGTTCAGGTAAAAACCTGCACCAAGACCGAAATCCCAGCCACCATCCGGGTCACCCGGAACATCGGGACCACGTGGGCTGGTATCGGGAGCAACAATGATCAGCCCCAGTTCGGCAGCCAGGCGCTGGGCGCCGGCTTTTTGCATGAAATTTTCGTCAGTACAGCTCAGGCCGGAGAGCCAGTAAAGCACCGGCAGTTTCTCACCGAAGGCAATCTGGGGCGGCAGAAAGACTGAAAACACCATTTCGCAATTGAGCGTCGTCGAGTAGTGGCGGTAACGCTTGTTCCAGCCACCGAAGCTCTTCTGACAGGCTATGTTTTCGAGAGTCATGAGTTGCTTTTCCACTTAGAAATGAATCACCGTACGTATGCTCTTGCCCTCGTGCATGAGATCAAAAGCCGTATTGATCTC
>CAXYZX010000051.1:0-16366 GCA_964293845.1 uncultured Dechloromonas sp. | reverse complement strand
CCGGAGCGGGTGCGTGATGTTCCTGGTCCCAAGCCACGGCCTGCATTGGTGGTTATCGGTCATGCATTGGGCGGGATAGCCGTGGCCATGGCAGCCGATCATCGATACTGCACTGCATGCCCCGGGAATGCGCTTTGTCATCATCAAGACGGAAGAACAGCAGCAACGCTTAGCCTGGCACCGCCTGCGTGAAGGGTGGAAGGCGGAGAGAACGGCGTTGTTCAACCGGATCCGTGGATTGCTCTCGGAGTTTGGCATCGTCGTGGAACTCGGTGCGGCCAAGATCCGGCGTAAATGGGGGTGTAAGCCCAAACCGCCGAAAATTCCGTCACGCCAAATCTGAACCCGCCGCTGACACACGAATGATTTCGTTATTCTGGTCATGGTCGGCTTTAGGCCGGTTTTCTGCCCTTCAGGTGTCCAGGCAGTACGACAGAAGAGTGCCCAAAGGAGACATTCACCGTTTGCTTGGTTCAACGGCAGCTTCCTAACTGAGGACTAAACCGCTATCGCGGTAACAGGCTGCGCATGAGCTGAGGTGCATTTTTTGAGATCGTAGATCTGTTTCCTATGTTGAGAACTGAGGCAACCCGCCTCGATTCTCGATAGGAGCAGCATCATGACCGTTACAGCCCAAGCCATCAGTCCTTTGCGTCAACGCATGATCGACGACATGCGGATGCGCAAGTTTAGCGACAAGACGCAACTTGACTATGTGCGCGCCGTGCGCAACTTCACGAAATATCTGAAGCGTTCGCCGGATACCGCCAAGGTGGAGGATCTGCGAAATTACCAATTGCATCTGGTCGACCACGGCATCTCGCCAGCCTCGCTAAACTCTGCCATCAGCGGACTGAAGTTTTTCTTCAACGTGACCCTGGATCGCGGTGAGCTGGTGGCCAAGTTGCAGCCGGTGCACATGCCACGCAAACTGCCGGTGATCTTGAGTCGTGAGGAAGTCGGTCGCTTAATTGCGGCAGCTGGCAACCTCAAGCATCAAACCGCGCTGGCATTGGCCTACGGCACCGGCTTGCGGGTCAATGAAGTTGTGACCCTGAAGGTCGGTGACATCGACAGCCAGCGTATGACCTTGCGTGTCGAACAAGGAAAGGGACAGAAGGATCGTTACGCCATGCTCTCGCCGGTATTGCTCGAACGCCTACGGGTTTGGTGGCGCGTCGCCCGTGCGCAAGGCAAGATGCTTGATGGCGGCTGGCTGTTCCCCGGTTTGAACCCGATCCGTCCCTTGAGCGCCCGGCAACTCAATCGAGCCATCCATAACGCCGCTGACGAAGCCGGCATCGAGAAACACATCTCGATGCACTCACTGCGCCATGCCTTTGCTACCCACCTGCTGGAGCAGAAAGTCGATATCCGGCTGATTCAGGTCTTGCTTGGGCACAAGAAACTGGAAACGACGGCGCTCTACGCCCAAGTCGCCACCGAAATTCTGCGCGAGATCGTCAGTCCGCTGGAGATGTTGAATACCGAATAGGTGTGCCATGGAACGGCCAAGCCTGGAGGTGGCGGATATCTTCCGCGCCTACGGTCCGGCATGGCGACAGGCGCAGAAAGGACACCTGAATCTCTCGCAACTCAAGGTCATGTCGGCTATTCAACAGTGCCGCACCTCGGCGCTGGGCGGCCATGTGCTGCGCTGTGATCAGTGCCAGACGGAGGAAATCAGCTACAACTCGTGTCGTAACCGACACTGTCCGAAGTGTCAGGCCAAAGCGGCGCAACGCTGGCTTGAGGCACGACAGGCGGATTTGTTACCGGTCGAGTATTACCACGTCGTATTCACCCTGCCGGCACCGATCAGTGCCATTGCCTACAGCAACAAGGCAGCCATCTACCGGTTGTTGTTCGATGTCGCCGCAGAAACCCTGCTGACCATTGCTGCGGATCCCAAGCGCCTTGGGGCAAAAATCGGTGCCACGCTGGTACTGCACACTTGGGGTTCGGCGATGACCCATCATCCACACGTGCATGGCATCGTGCCGGGTGGTGGACTGTCGCCAGACGGGGAGCGCTGGGTGGCTTGTCGGCGTGGATTCTTCCTGCCAGTGCGGGTGCTCTCCCGGCTGTTTCGACGCCGCTTTTTAGAGGAGCTTGAGAAACTGCACCGGGCTGGCCAGCTGCGATTCTTCGGGGAGGATGCGCGTTTGGCCGATGCCGTGGCTTTCAGTCAATGGCTCGCACCGCTGCGAATAGGCGAGTGGGTTGTCTACGCCAAGCGTCCGTTTGCCGGACCACAGGCGGTATTGGCTTACTTGTCGCGTTATACCCACCGGGTAGCCATCTCGAACCGGCGACTGACTAGGGTGGACGAGCATGGTGTGACGTTTCGCTGGAAGGATTACCGCGCCAAGGGTCGGACGAGACAGAAGACAATGACGCTCTCGCCCGATGAGTTCATGCGACGCTTTCTCCTGCACGTATTACCCAGCGGATTCCACCGCATTCGCCACTACGGTTTGCTGGCCAATGCCGGGCGACGTCGTCTCCTGGCTTGTGTGCGTGATCTGCTTAATGTGCCACCGCCGATTCCTGTGAGCGATGAAGCACCGGTTGCCGCCATCCCGACATTCATTTGTCGTTGCTGTGGCGGCATGATGCAGGTCGCTGAGGTGATCATGCGCCGACAACCGATTCGAGAGCCGCCATGATGGCCTGGCTTTGGTTGGACAACGATTTGCACAAATTGCCTCCGTCGGCTTCTGGGTTGCCAATGCCGATAGCGGACTGCTGCCGCTGGATGCCAAATCGACCCAATTCAGAGATTCTTGCAACAGAGTTGGTCGCGTGTTTTGTACGTATTGGCGCAGATTTCCTTCATTCAGGGGGACAACAATCCCTGATAGGCACCATCGCAGCGGTAGGGCTGAGAATCAAATCCCCATAGGCGGCACGCCGCCCAAACTCCGTCGCAGCCCCCCGCGGTTTCCTCCTTCGAGGTTTATTCAACGCCTGCCCGCGCCGGCCAGCGAGTGCTCAACCTGCGTCACGTGAAGGGCAGACATCGAACAAACCTATACCGAAGCAGTCGCCTTGAGCATCAACTGACTGATCACTCCTGTCTTCAGTAAGAGGTTGCGGCGCGTGCTGCCTGGTCGTAGCGGCCCGACAGCGTGCGCATCGTTCGTGCCATCTCCGCAAGACGCCTGTTCTCCTCGGTCTCACCGGAGAAGCCGGGCATCAGGCAGGCTTCGCGCACGGCACGGTATTTCATGCACAGATCGCGGCCGGCGGCGGTCGTCGCGAAGAATACCTCCTTGCCGCGCTTGCCGCCCTCGACCAGGCCGGCAGCGGCCAGTTTCTTCAGCGAGTAGGAAACGACGTGCGTGTCCTCGATGTTGAGGACGAAGCAGATGTCAGCGAGGCGCTTTTCGGTGCCTTTGTGGTTGATGTGGTGCAGGACCAGCACGTCGGTCGCGGTCATGTCCTTGACCCCGGCGGCGCCCATGCAGCGGATCAGCCAGCGGTTGAAGGCATGCGCCGCGATGATCAGTCCGAACTCGAACTCGGACAGTTCCGGCGACTTTTCGGAGACCAGGTGCGACGAGGAAACGATACGCTGTTCGGGAGTCAGGGAGGGGTTCTTGGCGCTCATCGGAAGTTCACTCAAATTAAACACGTTTATTATACGTGAAAATAACGTTGACTTTTTATCGATGTTTTATTAACTTTATGACTGTATTATTTGAACGTATCAACCACGTCGCCCTTCCGCCAGCCCCACTCGAGGAAACCACCATGTTTAGAAAAATTGCCGCCGCTGCAGCCGCTTCCGCGCTGTTCGTGATTGCTGCCCCTGTCAGCGCCCAACAAAAATGGGACATGCCGACCGGCTACCCGGCCAGCAACTTCCACACCGAGAACATCCACCAGTTCGCCGCCGAGGTCGATAAATCCACCGGCGGCAAATTGAAGATCACGGTCCATGACAGCGGTTCGCTGTTCAAGGCCAACGAAATCAAGCGCGCCGTCCAGGGCGGCCAGGCACAGATCGGCGAGATCATCATTTCCGGCCACTCGAACGAGGACGCCATGTACGGCGTAGATTCAATCCCCTTCCTAGCCACCAGCTACGGCGACTCGCAGAAACTCTGGCAGGCCTCGCGCCAGGCCACCGAAGCCCGCCTCGCCAAGCAGGGCATGAAGGTGCTGTATGCCGTCGCCTGGCCGCCGCAGGGCATCTTCAGCGCCAAGCCGATCAACTCGGCGGCCGACCTCAAGGGCGCCAAGTGGCGCGCCTACAACCCGAACACCAGCCGCATCGCCCAGCTGGTCGGCGCCCAGCCGGTCACCGTGCAGGCTGCCGAACTGACCCAGGCCCTGGCCACCGGCGCCGTCAACACCTTCATGACCTCGGCTGCCACCGGCTTCGACGGCAAGGTCTGGGAGCAGGTCAAGTATTACTACGACGTCAGCGCCTGGCTGCCGAAGAACCTGGTGATCGTTTCGCAGAAAGCCTTCGACGGCCTCGACAAGAGCAGCCAGGAAGCCCTGCTGAAAGCCGCCGCTACTGCTGAAACGCGGGGCTGGAAGGTCAGCGCCGAGAAGAATTCCTGGTACATCGAGCAGATGAAGAAGAACGGCATGACGGTTGATGCCGGCTCGCCGCAGCTGAAGGCCGACCTGAAGAAGGTCGGTGACACGATGATCGCCGACTGGGCCAAGCAGGCCGGCGCCGACGGCCAGGCCGTACTCGACGCCTACCGCAAGTAATTCCGCCAACCCTGGCCGCCACGGTGGCCTGTTCCTTTTTCGAAGGAGTCCCCATGCGCACCCTGCTGGATCGACTATTCACCGCCGCCGGTTACCTTGCCGGACTCTTCCTGATCGGCACCCTGCTCGCCGTGCTGGCCAGCATCTTCGGTCGCCTCATCCCCGCGCTCGACCTGCCCGGTGCCGACGCCTACGCCGGCTACTGCATGGCAGCAGCGGCCTTCCTGGCGCTGGCGCCGACTCTGCGCCGGGGCGAGCACATCCGCGTGACGCTGCTCCTCAACCATCTGCCGGCCACAGCGCACCGCTGGCTCGACGTCTTCTGCCATGTCGTCGCCGTGTTCATGGCCGGCGCCCTCGCCTGGTACTCGATCCGCCTGGTGCTGCAATCGCGCGAGTTTGTCGACATTTCGACCGGCCTCGACGCAACGCCACTGTGGATTCCCCAGCTCGGGATGGCTGTCGGCACCAGCCTGTTTACCCTGGCTTTCCTAATGGATCTCATCCTGCTTCTGACTGGCAAGACCCTTCGCGAAGCCTCGCCCGACGGCGAACCCGCCCACATCGAATAAGAGGATGCGACCATGGATCTGACCATCACCCTACTGCTTGTCATCACCCTCTTTGTCGTCCTCGGCAGCGGCGTCTGGATCGGCCTTTCGCTGGCCGGCGTCGCCTGGATCGGCATGGAGTTGTTTACCTCCCGCCCGGTCGGCGACAGCATGGCCGTCACCATCTGGGGTTCGGCCTCCTCGTGGACGCTGACCGCGCTGCCGCTGTTCATCTGGATGGGCGAAATCCTGTTCCGCACCAAGCTCTCCGAAGACATGTTCAAGGGCCTGGCGCCGTGGCTGGAAAAACTGCCGGGCCGCCTGCTGCACACCAACATTATCGGCTGTACGATCTTCGCCGCGGTCTCCGGTTCCTCGGCCGCCACCTGCGCCACCATCGGCAAGATGACGCTGCCCGAGCTGAAGCGCCGCGGCTATCCGGACAGCATCGCCATCGGCACGCTGGCCGGTGCGGGCACGCTCGGCCTGCTGATTCCGCCGTCGATCATCATGATCGTGTATGGCGTCACCGCCAACGTCTCGATCGCCCAGCTGTTCATCGCCGGCGTCTTCCCCGGCCTGTTGCTGGCCAGCCTGTTCATGGCCTATACCATCGTCTGGTCGCTGCTTCATCCGGATCAGATTCCGCCGGCTGATCAGAACATGACGTTTCTGCAGAAGCTCGATGCCTCACGCAATCTGATCCCGGTCATTTCGCTGATCACCGCTGTCCTTGGCTCGATCTACACCGGGCTGGCCACCGCCACCGAAGCCGCCGGACTCGGCGTTGTCGGCGCCATGGTTATCGCCGCCATCCAGGGGGAGATGAGCTGGAAGAATTTCCGCGACAGCCTGCTCGGGGCTACCCGCCTCTATTGCATGATCGCGCTGATCCTCGCCGGCGCCGCCTTCCTGACGCTCGCCATGGGCTACATCGGCCTGCCCCGTCATCTCGCCGAATGGATTGGCAGCCTAGGCCTGTCGCCACTGGCGCTGGTCATGGCGCTGATGGCTTTCTTCATCATCCTCGGCTGCTTCCTCGACGGGATTTCCATTATCGTGCTGACCATGGGCATCCTGCTGCCGACCATCGAAAAGGCCGGCATCGACCTGATCTGGTTCGGCATCTATGTCGTACTGGTCGTTGAAATGGCGCAGATCACGCCACCGGTCGGCTTCAACCTGTTCGTGCTGCAAGGCATGACCAAGAAGGAGATCACCTGGCTGGCGAAGCATTCGATGCCAATGTTCTTCCTGATGGTCGGCGCCGTGCTGCTCATCTATTTCTTCCCCGGCATCATCACCTGGCTACCGCAGCACATGGCGGGCTAAGCATCGTGAGCCATCTACCCACCTTGCTGCCGCTCGGCGACAGCGCCTGGACAGTCGAGTTCGGTGACCGCATCGACCCAGCGCTGCACGCCCGGGTCATGGGACTGAACGTCGCCCTCCATGTTGCTCGCGATGCCGGTGATCTGGCCGGTATCGTGGACCTGGTGCCGACCTTCCGCTCGCTGACCGTGCATTACGATCCGCTCGCTGTCGACGGCCAACTTCTGGGCACTCGCCTGCTGCAAATGGCCGAAGCTGCCGGCAGCACTGCCAGCGAGGGACGCCACTGGCTGTTGCCGGTCTGCTGCGACGCCGATCTGGCACCCGACCTCGAACGCCTGGCCGAGGCCAAAGGGATGGAACCGGCGCAGGTGATTGCGCTGCTCACCGCCGCAACCTATCGCGTTTACATGATCGGCTTCATGCCCGGCTTCCCCTACATGGGGGGGCTGCCACCGCAACTGGCCATGCCGCGCCTGGCCAATCCGCGCAAGGTGGTGCCGGCCCGGTCGCTCGCCGTCACCGGCGAAATGTGCGCGGTCTATCCCTGGGAAAGCCCAGGTGGCTGGAACCTGCTCGGGCGCACCCCGGTGCCCTTGTTCGAGGCTGCCGAGGAGACTGCTCCGGCGCTGCTCGAGTCCGGCGACCAGGTGCGCTGGCGTGTCGTCGACCGCGCCGAGTACGAGCACATCGCGGGCGAACTGGCTGCCGGCCGGCTCAGCCGCGCCAATTTCCACATCGCCGGGGAGGCCGCATGACCGGACTGATCGAAGTCATCGACGGCGGTCTCGGCAACGCCATCCAGGATGCTGGGCGCTTCGGCTACCGCCATCAGGGCCTGGCCGTGTCAGGCTTTCTCGACCGGCCACTGGCCGATTGTGCCAACGCGCTGGCCGGCAATCATCCGGCTGCGGCCTGTATCGAAATGCGCGGTCTCGGGCCGACCCTGGCGGTACGCTGCGGACCGTTGCGCGTGGCCCTGGCCGGCAATGTCGCCGCTACCATCCTGCGTGCCAACGGCAGCAGCCAGGCGCTGCCGGCCTGGCAAAGCGCGACCCTGGAGGACCACGACAGCCTGAAGGTCGGCGCCGTCGCCGGCGGCACCGCCTACCTTGCCATTTCCGGCGGCTGCGCCGTGCCCCGCCAACTCGGCAGCCGCTCGACCTATCAGCGCGCCGGCATCGGCGGCATCGACGGCCACGCACTGCAAAAAGGTGACAGTATTCCCTGCAGCCAATCGGGCAAACGCGATTTTCGTGAAACTCGGGGTGAGCCCTTGGATCATGGCGATGGCCCGATCCGCGTCATGCTTGGCCCACAGGCCGCCCACTTCACCGACGAGGCCATCGAGACCTTTCTGAATACCCCCTACTCGGCAACTGCGGAACAGGATCGCATGGGGCTGCGCTTGGCAGGTCCGGCCCTGGCCCACGCCAGTCCGGCCGCGGCCGACATTGTCTCCGACGGCGTAACGCCGGGCGCCATTCAGGTGCCGGCCAACGGCCTGCCGATCATCCTCCTCGCCGACTGCCAGACGGTCGGTGGGTACCCCAAGATCGCCACGGTAATCAGTGCCGACCTGCCGCGCCTTGCCCACTGCCCGCCGGGTAGCACGATCCAGTTCCAATCGGTCGACCTGGCCGCCGCCCGCCACGCCCTGGCCGAGTTGCGCCAGCGGTGGACCGACTGGGCGCGCGCTTTACAGACCTTCCTGCCACCAGGCAGCCTGGACGAGGCCGCGCTATACGGTTGCAACCTGATCAGTGGCATGGTCGATGCGGGCGGTTTCCTGCGCGGCACGCCTCCCGATTTGCCGTGGGAGTGCTCATGAGCAACCGGCGAACCGATCTCAATGCGCCGGGATGATCGGAAAACGAATCGGGCAGCAGCAATAATCGTTGAAAGAACAATCAGGAGATAGCATGAGTAAAAAGCAAACGACGTCAGCCGAAGACCTGCGCCGGGTCGGCGGCATGTCCTACCTCAACCCGAACGCACCAGAGCCATGGGCCAGCTTCGTCGAGCAGATCGAACGTGTGAAACCGCACCTCGGTCACCTAGCGAAGTGGATCGAAACCATGAAGCACCCGAAGCGCATCCTGATCGTCGATGTGCCGATCATTCGCGACGACGGGTCGGTGGCGCACTACGAGGGTTATCGCGTTCAGCACTCCCTCTCGCGCGGTCCCGGCAAGGGCGGCGTGCGCTTTCACCCGGCAGTTACGCTCAATGAAGTGATGGCGCTGTCGGGCTGGATGACGATCAAGAATGCCGCGGTCAACCTGCCTTTCGGTGGCGCCAAGGGTGGCATCCGTCTTGATCCGCGGGCGCACTCACAGGCCGAACTGCAGCGCATCACGCGGCGCTACACCTCGGAAATTGGCATCATCATCGGGCCCGACAAGGACATTCCGGCGCCCGACGTCGGCACCAACGAGCAGAGCATGGCGTGGATGATGGACACTTATTCGATGAACGTCGGTGGCACCGCGACGGGCGTCGTCACCGGCAAGCCGATTCCCCTTGGCGGCTCACTCGGCCGTCACGAAGCCACCGGTCGCGGCGTGTTCATCGCTGCCCGTGAAGCCGGTAAACGGATTCACCTGCCGGTCGAAGGTGCCCGTGTCGTGGTTCAGGGTTTTGGCAACGTCGGCGGTATCGCGGCTCGCATCTTCCAGGAACACGGCGCCAAAGTGATAGCGGTGCAGGATCATTCGGCGACGCTGGCCAATGAAAACGGCATCGACATCCACGCCGCGCTCAAGCATGTGGAGATCAATGGCGGCCTGGCCGGCTTCCCGGGCGCGTCGCCGATTTCAGGCGACGATTTCTGGCTGCTCAAGTCTGACTTCCTGATTCCGGCCGCCCTTGAGGGCCAGATCCTGCCCGAGCGGGCACAGAAGATCAGCACCAAAGTCGTGGTCGAGGGCGCCAACGGCCCGACCACCCCGGCGGCCGACGATATCCTCCAGCAGCGCGACATTCTGGTCGTTCCCGACGTGCTGGCAAACGCTGGCGGCGTAACGGTGTCGTACTTCGAGTGGGTACAGGATTTCTCCTCGTTCTTCTGGACCGAAGAAGAGATCAATGCCCGTCTCGAGCAGATCATGGTCGGCGCCTTCGACGCGATCTGGAAACTGTCCGAGGAGCGCAATGTGTCGCTGCGCACCGCAACCTTCATCATTGCCTGTCAGCGAGTACTCGCAGCGCGCGAACAGCGCGGCTTGTATCCTTAACCTGGGGAACCTGCTCATGAACAAAAACATCAATCTCAATGCCGACCTCGGTGAAAGCTTCGGTGCGTGGTCCATGGGGGATGACGAGTCCCTGCTCGACATCGTCGCCAGCGCCAATATTGCCTGCGGCTTTCATGCCGGGGATCCTTTGGTCATGCGGAGGACAGTCGCGGCGGCCAAAAAGCGCGGGGTCAGCATTGGCGCCCACCCGGCGTTCCCCGATCTGCAAGGCTTCGGCCGGCGGCGCATGGATATCCCGGCTGCCGAGCTGGAAGCGATGATCATCTACCAGATTGGCGCCCTGAAGGCGATGGCCGCGGCCGAAGGCAGCTGCGTCAGTCACGTCAAGCCGCATGGCGCCCTCAGCAACATGGCCTGTGCCGATCCGGCGCTGGCCGATTGCGTCGCTCGTGCCGTCCATGCCATCAGCCCGCAACTGATACTGCTGGCCCCGGCCTACTCCCGACTCGCTACAGCCGGCGAACGCATCGGCCTGCCGGTCATCCTTGAGATTTTCGCCGATCGTGCCTATCAGGACGACGGCCAGTTGATGCCACGCAGCCAGCCCGGCGCCATGATCCATGGCACTGACGCCGCACTCGCCCACGTCCTGCGCATGCTGGATGAACAAGCCATCGTCAGCGTCAACGGCAAGCGCCTACCGACCCGCGTGCAAAGCATTTGCGTTCACGGCGACAACCCGGAGGCGGTTGCCACCGCCAGCGATCTCCGACGCGGCATCGAGGCGGCCGACTACAGCATCGTCAGCCTCGATCGACTGTAAGGCAGGGGGAAAATACTGCAGTTAACCGGCCCCCGTCCGCGAGCGGGGGCACTACATTGTAGTGTCATTCGATCCGACGGCAGATATCGGAGTACGGCGGACCTTCGAGTGGCCGCTTCGTGGACGTGATCACCGGCCGGTTGTGGCCGACTGCACTCATTGGGATTTTAAACCTGAACGGCAGCCCCTGTTGCAAAGGAGCCGTTCAACTCACGGTACGGATCACCGTTCTGGCAGCTTGCCCAATTGCTTGATAGCGCCGATGCCAACCAGGGAGCGCATCTGCGTAATCGCGATGGCGTTCAGTTGCGTCAATCGCTCCGGTGCTGCAAGCCCTTGATGGATCAGAACCGCGTTGATGCTCTCCATATTGGACAGTACGACCAATTGTTCCAGCGTCGCGATGTCACGCATGTTGCCGGGTTGATCGGGATTGGCCTGCCTCCATTGAGCGGCCGTCATGCCGAACAGTGCGACGTTGAGCAGATCGGCTTCGCTGGCATAGACGGTGGCGGTTTGCGCTTTGGTTAGTTGCGGCGGAATCAGACGTTCCTTGATAGCATCCGTGTGAATGCGGTAGTTGACCTTGGCCAGCGTACGCTGGAAGTTCCATTCCAGCGATGTGGCGCGCGCTTCTTCATCCTTGAGGCGCTGGAATTCCTTGATCAGGTACAGCTTGAACTCGGGGCTGAGCCAGGAACCGAACTCGAAAGCGATATCCTTGTGGGCATAGGTGCCGCCGCCACGGCCTGCTTTGGCATAGAGACCGATGGCGTCTGTGGCGTCGATCCATTTCTTCGGTGACAGTGAGAAACTGTTCAGACCGGCCTGACTTTTAAACCTCTCGAATTCGAGAGGTTTAAAAGCTGGGTTGTAGATCTGCTCCCATATCCCGAGGAACTCTATGGTGTTGCGGTTCCGCAGCCACCCGTAGAGGACGCTTTCGTCCCCGAACCGTTTCACCATGTCGGTCAGCGAGATGTAGTCCTGCTCTTGACGAGTCGTGATGGTCACTTCGGCGCCATGCACCGTAATGCTGCGATTTTTCATGTTGATGAGTCCAAAGGCTGTCGGAAAACAACTGTTTTGCGACAGGCACCGTTCGGGTACCAAATGTCATTTTCAGAAGACGACTGCACCAGTTGATTGAGTGTAGCGGCTGTTGTGCAGCCAGCTCCTGACAGTCCAATATCAGAAGTGATCTGCACCAATCTCGACTATGCTCAATACTCGTGTGCACCAAAGCGAGGTGAGCATGACGACCGACACCCCACGGATTCCCGAGCAAGGCGTGGCCACTCTGCCTGATAAGGCTTGGGAGCGTGCGCGCCGTCGTGCGGAGATCATCGGCCCGTTGGCGCAGTCGGAGACGGTCGGGCACGAAGCGGCCGATATGGCTGCTCAGGCGTTGGGCTTGTCTCGGCGGCAGGTGTACGTTCTGATCCGGCGAGCCCGGCAAGGCAGCGGCCTCGTGACGGACCTGGTCCCCGGCCAATCCGGCGGTGGCAAAGGCAAGGGGCGCTTGCCGGATCCGGTCGAGCGCATCATCCGCGAGTTGCTGCAAAAGCGGTTCCTGACCAAGCAGAAACGGACTCTGGCAGCGTTCCACCGCGAGGTCGCGCAGACTTGCAAAACGCAAAAGCTGCGGGTGCCGGCGCGCAACACCGTGGCATTGAGGATCGCCGGCCTCGATCCGCGCAAGGTCACTCGCCGGCGGGAAGGCCAGGATGCGTCCCGCGGCCTGCAAGGTGCTGGCGGCGAACCTCCTGCCGTGACAGCACCGCTGGAGCAAGTACAGATTGACCACACGGTCATCGACGTGATCGTGGTCGATGAGCGCGACCGGCAACCGATTGGCCGCCCGTATCTGACCATCGCCATCGACGTGTTCACCCGCTGCGTGCTCGGCATGGTCGTCACGCTGGAAGCACCATCTGCCGTCTCGGTCGGCCTGTGCCTGGCGCATGTCGCCTGCGACAAGCGCCCCTGGCTGGAAGGGCTGAACGTGAAAATGGAGTGGCCGATGAGCGGCAAGCCCAGGCTGCTCTACCTGGACAACGCGGCCGAGTTCAAGAGCGAAGCGCTACGCCGAGGCTGCGAGCAGCATGGCATCCGGCTTGACTATCGCCCGCTCGGGCAGCCGCACTACGGCGGCATCGTGGAACGGATCATCGGCACGGCGATGCAGATGATCCACGACGAACTGCCAGGGACGACCTTCTCCAACCCTGACCAGCGCGGCGACTACGATTCCGAAAACAAGGCCGCCCTGACGCTGCGTGAGCTGGAGCGCTGGCTCACATTGGCGGTCGGCACCTACCACGGCTCCGTGCACAACGGTCTGCTTCAGCCGCCGGAAGCGCGCTGGGCCGAGGCGGTGGCCCGCATCGGTGTGCCGGCCGTCGTCACCCGCGCCACTGCCTTTCTGGTCGATTTCCTGCCCATCCTCCGCCGCACGCTGACCCGCACCGGCTTCGTCATCGACCACATTCACTACTACGCCGACGCGCTCAAGCCGTGGATCGCACGGCGTGAGCGCTGGCCGTCCTTTCTGATCCGGCGCGACCCGCGCGACATAAGCCGCATCTGGGTGCTGGAACCGGAGGGGCAGCATTACCTGGAAGTCCCCTACCGTACTTTGTCGCACCCGGCTGTCACCCTATGGGAACAAAGGCAGGCGCTAGCGAAATTGCGGCAGCAAGGGCGCGAGCAGGTGGATGAATCGGCGCTGTTCCGCATGATCGGGCAGATGCGCGAGATCGTGACCACCGCACAGAAGGCCACGCGCAAGGCGCGGCGCGATGCGGATCGACGCCAACACCTCAAGGCGTTGGTTCCGCCGGACAAGCTGACTCCGCCAGAAACGGACGTTGCGGCCGCGCAGGCAGACAACTTGCCGCCCGCCAAACCGTTCGACCAGATTGAGGAGTGGTAGCCGTGGACGAATATCCCATCATCGACCTATCCCACCTGCTGCCGGCGGTGCAGGGGCTGGCTCGGCTGCCGGCGGACGAGCGCATCCAGCGCCTTCGCGCCGACCGCTGGATCGGCTATCCCCGCGCGGTCGAGGCGTTGAACCGGCTGGAAACCTTGTATGCGTGGCCGAACAAGCAGCGCATGCCTAACCTGCTGCTGATCGGCCCGACCAACAACGGCAAGTCGATGATCGTCGAGAAATTCCGGCGCACGCATCCGGCCAGCTCCGACGCCGACCAGGAGCACATTCCGGTGCTTGTCGTGCAGATGCCGTCCGAGCCTTCGGTGATCCGCTTCTACGTCGCACTGCTCGCCGCGATGGGCGCTCCCTTGCGCCCGCGCCCACGACTGCCGGAAATGGAGCAATTGGCGCTGGCCTTGCTGCGCAAGGTCGGCGTGCGCATGTTGGTGATCGATGAACTGCACAACGTCCTGGCCGGCAACAGCGTCAACCGTCGGGAATTCCTTAACCTGCTGCGCTTCCTCGGCAACGAGCTGCGCATCCCGCTGGTCGGTGTCGGCACGCGCGACGCCTATCTGGCGATCCGGTCGGACGACCAGTTGGAGAACCGCTTCGAGCCCATGATGCTGCCGCTGTGGGAGGCCAACGACGATTGCTGCTCGCTGCTGGCCAGTTTTGCCGCGTCGCTCCCGCTGCGGCGGCCTTCCCCAATTGCCACGCCGGATATGGCCCGTTACCTGCTCACGCGCAGCGAAGGCACCATTGGTGAATTGGCGCACCTGTTGATGGCGGCGGCGGTCG
This sequence comes from uncultured Dechloromonas sp., assembly GCA_964293845.1. Taxonomy (GTDB): domain Bacteria; phylum Pseudomonadota; class Gammaproteobacteria; order Burkholderiales; family Rhodocyclaceae; genus Azonexus. The sequence continues at coordinate 1,993 of CAXYZX010000051.1, read as the reverse complement.
CCGCCCTGGAAAGCGGTGAAGAAGCGATCAATCACCGCACGCTCAGCATGGCCGATTACACCGGCCCTGGCGAGCGGCGTCGGCAGTTCGAGCGGGAACTGATGTGAAACCGGCAGCACGCTGGCCGCTGCATCCTGCTCCCAGGGAAGGCGAAGCCTTGTCCTCATGGCTCCAGCGTGTCGCCGCCCGCTACCAGATGGACTTGTATGACCTGCTGGAGCACGACCTTGGTCACGGCCGGGTCGATGACCTGGATACTGCGCCACCTCCGGCGCTGCTGACGGCCCTCTCCCTGCGCAGCGGCATTGAGCTGGAGCGGCTGCGTTGCATGAGTTTCGCTGGCTGGGTGCCGTGGCTGCTGGACAGCCTCGATTCCCGGATTCCAGACGCGCTGGAAACCTATGCGTTCCAGTTCTCGCTATTGCTGCCGAGACGCGGCCGCAAGACGAGATCAATCACGAGCTGGCGCGCCTGGCTGCCAAGCCAGCCGATTCACCGCGCCTGCCCGCTTTGCCTGAACGACTCGGAGGATCAAGCCATACTGCTCGCGTGGAAATTGCCGTTGATGCTGAGCTGCCCGCAACATGGCTGCTGGCTGGAATCCTATAGTGGCGTGCCGGGGCAGTTTCTCGGCTGGGAAAACGCCGATGCGGCCCCACGCACGGCCAGCGACGCGATGGTGGCAATGGACCGACGTACTTGGCAGGCGCTGACGACGGGTTACGTCGAGCTGCCGCGCCGACGCATTCATGCCGGCCTCTGGTTTCGGTTGCTGCGCACCCTGCTCGATGAGCTGAACACGCCACTCTCGCAGTGCGGGCCTTGCGTCTGGAGCATTCGCCATGTCTGGGCGTGCTGCGGCCATCTACTGCGCGCTGGACAAAGCCAGTGGCGTCCCTACGAGATTCTGGCCCCGGCGGTGCAGTTACAAATGCTGGAGGCGGCGGCTACCGCCATCGAGCTGATCGAATCGAGCGTGGTGCGTCCACACGGGGAGTTGGGAGCACTGTTCTTGTCGGAGCCGCACACCGGGTTCACCAATGGCCTGCCCGAGAAGAAACGTAAGCCTGAGCCTGTCGATCACTGGCGGGAGGCGGTCAAGGCGCTCAACGAGGCTATCGCCGAGGCCCGACATAATTGCGAAACGGCCCGCTCACTGTTCACGCTGGCGTCTTATGGGCGGCGCGACCCCGAGTCCCTGGATCGCTTGCGCGACACGTTTGCCCAGGAGGGCATTCCCCCGGAATTTCTGTCACATTATGTTCCTCGCGAACCCTTTGCATTCCTTAGTATGAATGACGGGTTAAGTGACAAAATTTGACGATCAAAACTTTCCAACCCACACTGTCACATAATCGAACGTATATGTGACAGGTACGACATGCTGATAGGCTACATGCGGGTATCGAAGGCGGACGGCTCCCAGGCTACCGATTTGCAGCGCGACGCGCTGATTGCCGCCGGGGTCGATCCAGTACATCTTTACGAGGACCAGGCATCCGGCATGCGCGAGGATCGGCCCGGCTTGACGAGCTGCCTGAAGGCGTTGCGAACTGGCGACACACTGGTCGTGTGGAAACTGGATCGGCTCGGACGCGACCTGCGACATCTCATCAACACCGTGCACGACCTGACTGGGCGCGGCATCGGCTTGAAGGTATTAACCGGGCACGGCGCGGCCATCGACACCACGACCGCCGCCGGCAAGCTGGTCTTTGGCATCTTCGCCGCCCTGGCCGAGTTCGAGCGCGAGTTGATCGCGGAGCGCACGATTGCCGGCCTAGCCTCGGCCCGCGCGCGCGGGGGGGAAGGCGGGCGGGCGTTCAAGGGGGCCGCCGCCCAGCGGCGGCTGGGGATGGCGGGACAGGGTGGGGGGGGGGGCGAGGTAGGGCGCGGCCGCGCCCGCCGAGACGACCCGGCTCTGGGGCCGGGCCAACCCCGCCATCGAGCCGGAGTGGGCCGAGGAGGCCGGCGCCCACGTCGTCACCCGCAC
>CAXYZX010000050.1:0-16521 GCA_964293845.1 uncultured Dechloromonas sp. | reverse complement strand
ACGATCAGCAGAACCTTGCCGCGGTAGGCGTCGAGGCTCTGCTCATCACCGTTCAGGCGCTGGGCGCTGAAGTCGTAGAGGGTCTGGCTCATTGAAGTTTGATCGCGACGGTTTCAGTAGGAGGACTTCGGAGCCATCGGCGGCACCAACTGGCCGCGAATCTCGCCCGGCTTGAATTCGGCGCTATGCACATTGACGTACAGCTCGCCGGCCTTGTAGGCCTGATATTGATCAGCACTCAGCTTGCTGCCCTCGGGAACCATCCAGCCGCTGTCCCCGCTCTTGCTCAGGGTGATGACAACCGGCCCGTTGGTGCCGGCCTTGCCGATGTGGATATGCGCCATCGTGGCGGCCAGCCCGCTGGTCATGAACTTGCCGCTGACGCTCATGTCGGGCTTGATGGTGATCATTCCTTCACCGCTGGCCTTGGTGGCGACAGGCGGCACCTCCATGTCGCCGGAGAGTTTGAACTTGATGTCGTCGGCAAAGGCCGGCAGGGAAAACGTGGCCAGCGCAACGGCGGCGACGGCGAGGATGCCCGGCAGGGCCAGGCGGCGGTTCGGAGATGTATTCATGGCAAGCCTCTCATCGTGGAAAAGTATGTAGCCAGGAGATGGGCGTCGCATGTTGGGTGACTGCTTTACGGCGGCGGCTACATTGCGTTTGAGTGACGATACCCAAATTGGTTCGCCGATTCGTTGCCGCCCCCTTTGTCGGGCTTGCCTGCATGGCCTGTCGCAAAACCGGCAATTGCGCCGGGCGGGAAAATTTAAGCCCGTTTAATCAATAACCTGGCTTTGGGCATTTCTCTTGCATGAAGCTTCTAATGCATGCTCACGCCCATCTCGCCAAACCCGATCTCGCTACCATTGCGCGGGGGGCGCTGCTCGACGGCTTCACGCTGCGCGACGTGCCCAAAGGCTATCTGCTGTCGACACCCGACAGCCCGCACAATCAGGTACTCATGGTGCAGTCCGGTCGTTTGCGCGTCTATCTGGCTGGCGACAACCGCGAACTCAACCTGAGTTTTCTCGAGGCCGGCGACATCTACACGACGCACACGCCGACCTATGTCGAAGCCGTCGTGCCGACCAGCATCTGGCTCATCGACACACCGACCTTCGCCCGCAAGCTGGCCACCGATCCGTCGGTGACGCCGGTCATGATGCGGGTCATGGGCCGCCTGCTGAGCAACGCGGTAGGGCTTATCGAAGACCTCGCCTTTCGCGAAGTGCCGGCCCGGCTCGCCCGCTTTCTCTGCCAGCTGGCCGAACGGCGCGGCCTGCGCCAGGAGCATGGCTGGCTCGTGCCGCTCGATTTCAGCATGCAGGACATCGCCAGCCTGCTCGGCACGACGCGGCAAAGCATTTCCTCGCTGATCAACCAGTGGGAACGAGAGGGTGTTCTGCTCCGCCAGAGCCGGCGCAGCCTGCTCGTCCCGTCGCTCGACGCCCTCAAGGCGCGCTGTTCTCCGCTGCCCTGAACCAAAACGTCGGCCAGCCGACGGACAGCCTGCCGCCCGCCCGGCTAAAGTTGCTCCCGACAACTTTCAGGGAGAACGCCATGTCTCAACAATGCGCTTGCCGCAAGACCGACCGCTACGTCAGCTTCCAGGACATCGATTGCGCCGGCAATGCCCGTCGGCTCATGGAGCACCTCGACCGGCAGCTGGCCCTGCCCGGCCGCAGCAATGCCTTCTGGGAATACTTTGCCAAAAAGCGCGCCGGCAACGCGGTCACCAAGCCGGACGATCTTTTTCTCATCCACTCCAACATCAACCAGTTTCGCGATTTTTTTGAACACTGGAACGACGGCGAGGCCCTTGGCCTGTTGCTGCAGATCGAGGAAGAGTGCTGCTAGGCGTTTTCTGCGAATTCCACGGTCAACCGGAAAAAATGGGCAAAAATGAAATCGCGGAAAGGCCAGCGCCACCAATGGCGGAATTAGCATGCCTCTTGTCTGCCTAAGCCGCGGCACGTCGGCTCGCCTACCATGCTGCTTTTCCCATAACAAGAAGACAGACTGCAGGCTTTTCGTTTCGTCACCGGTTCGCTGCAGGTCAATTACTTCAAGCCGACGGCGTTGCCAGGCACGTGGCGAGGTAATCACCCTGTAGATGCCGGATACCTTTGTGGCCAGCTGATCTCGGCCGCCTCTACGCGGCGTTGATAAATACATCCGCAACTCCCTCCCGACCTCCCCTTGACACGGGAGGGGGCTGGACAGCCCAGCAGTAAGCAGGGGAGTCTGCCCGATACGCTTTCTTTGAATTATTCGGGGTGATGCGCCCCATGGTACCGACTGCCGCTCCGGGCGCGTATCCTTGCCGCCTGCCCCCAGCCATTGCCGCCCCATGACCACCGAGCTTTCCCCCCGTGCCGAACGTTTCCTCCTGCTGACGCTGGCCGGCATCCAGTTCAGCCATGTGCTGGATTTCATGATCATGATGCCCCTCGGGCCGAGCCTGATGGCGGCCTTTGGTATCGGGACGCACGAATTCGGCTTGCTGGTGGCATCCTATAGTTTCAGCGCGGCGATTTCCGGGGTGCTGGCGGCAACCTTTGTCGATCGCTACGAGCGCAAGCGACTGTTGCTGATCGTGTTTACCTTGTTTGCGCTGGCGACGCTGGCTTGCGGCCTGGCGCCGAGCTATTCGACGCTGATCCTGGCGCGCGGTCTGGCCGGCGTTTTCGGCGGCATCATGGGCGCGCTGGTGCACACCATGATCGGCGATGTGATTCCTTTTTCCCGGCGTGCACGGGCGAGCGGCGTAGTTTCCACCGCTTTTTCAATTTCAACGATTGTCGGCGTTCCTTTGTCGCTGTGGCTGGCCAATCATCTTGGCTGGCGGGCGCCGTTCGTGTTGATCACGGCGTTGAGCGTGCTCTTTCTAGTCATCGGCCTGCGCTTCCTGCCCGAGTTGCGGCACCACCTGAGCGAAGAGAAACGCGCCCATCTGCTGTCGGCCACCTTCAGCGTGCTGGCTGACGGCAACCACCTGCGCGCCCTGCTCTTTTCGGCGCTGATAATTTTTTCCGGTTTCACGGTCATTCCCTACATCACCGTCTATGCGGTCAATAACGTCGGCATCGCCCTGCAGGACATTCCCATCGTCTATCTGGTCGGCGGTTCTGCCACCTTCATCAGTGCCCGGCTGATCGGGCATTGGGCCGACAAGCACGGCAAGGTCGAGGTTTATCGCAGGGTGGCGCTGCTCGCTATGATCCCGACGCTGGTTCTGACGCATATCGGGGCGCTGCCGCTGTGGGGTTGGCTGATCATCTCCGCCAGCTTTTTCGTATTTATCTCGGGGCGGATGATTCCGGCCATGGCGATCATCGCCTCGTCGGCCCAGCCCAAGCTGCGCGGCACTTTCATGTCGCTGAACGGCACCGTGCAGTCGCTGGCCATGGGACTGGCGACGACGCTGGCCGGTTTTCTGATCACGCTTGATGACAGCGGCCGGATCGTCGGCTACCCGCTGGTCGGTTATGTCGCGGTCTCGGCGAATCTGCTGGCGATGTGGTTTGCCTCGCGCATCGTGATGCACGGGCGGAATACCTAGGTGTGCTGCGGTCAACCGGAAAAATTGGCCAAAAAACGATACCTTGCCAGCCCACTTTGCCCCTCCGCAAAAATCATTCTTGTGAACGCAATAATTACTGTATAAACTACTGTATATCGCATCACTGGAGATGCCGCCATGTGCGGATGCTACGAACTCAAGGCCAAAGCCAGGGAACTGAACCGGCATTTCCCGCCGCTTCATCTGAACCAGGGCGAGATGCCCCAGACCGGGGAGATCCACCCGACCGACGCCGTTCTGATGATCACCGGCAACAGCACCGGCTATCTGGCCGCAAAAGCCCGCTGGGGTCTGGTCGGCAGTTTTCTCGACAAGAAACCACGCAGCCCGCTGACCACACTGCACAGCGAAGGCTTGGCCGCCAAACCGTTCTACAGCAAGATCCTGAAACGAAGTCGCTGCCTGATCCCGGCCACCGCCTTCTATGAATGGCAATCATTGGCCGGCGCAAAGCAGAAAATGCGGATCAGCCAGCCGAAAGGCGAAGCCCTGATGTTCGCCGGCATTTTCGACCACCACCCGCTGGCCGGCACCACCTGCGCCATTCTGACCACCGCCGCCGATGCAACTGTCAGCCGCATTCACGACCGCATGCCGGTCATCCTCGGGCGTGAGGAAAGCAGCTTCTGGCTGGACGAATATGAAGAGTTTCCGGAACCCGAGTTCGCGGCTATGCTGCAAACACCGTCACGGCAGGCGCTGACGATAGCTGCAGTGATCGAGGAAGAACCCTCACCGCAGTTGTCGCTTGTTTTTGCGTGACTATCCGCCCTCACCCTACCTTATAGTTCAATGACCATCGAAATCTCCAACGACGCATCCAAAGCGGCCATCATCTCAATCCAGCGCTATTTCACTGAAAACATGGAGTTAGAAATTGGCAGCCTGGAGGCCGGCGCCCTGCTCGGCTTTTTCCTGAAAGAGATCGGCCCCGTGGTCTATAACAAGGCGGTGAGTGATGCCCAAACCCAGTTGCAGTCGAGGGTGCAGGAGCTGGATATCGAAATTCATGAAGAGGAGTTTTCGTACTGGCCGCAACGAGATCGCAAACGAGCGCGGAAGTAAGTGGCGGAATTCGCACCCGCCGGTTTTCTGCAGTACATTTTGATATTGTCCAGCCACCACCCGTCATGCATTAATCATGACGCCCACCAAACCCAATGCATACACTGCCGCAGAGGTGCTTCAGCGCCTGAAAGCCGCCGCGATTCCCTTCGAGCGCGCATGCAATCAGATAGCGCCCATTTCAATAAAGGTTAAAACATGTTCGACAATCTGGCGGGATTTTTCATCCAATGGGGCATTACCTCACTTTCCCTTTGGGTGGCCAGCCTGCTGTTCAATGGCATCCGTTTTTCCAGCACCTCATCGCTGATCATCTCGGCGCTGCTCCTCGGTTTTGCCAATGCTGTCCTGCGGCCGCTGCTGGTTATTCTGACTCTGCCATTGACACTACTGACACTCGGCTTTTTCCTGCTGGTGATCAATGCACTGATGCTGTTGCTGGTTGCCAAACTCGTCAGTGGCTTCAAGATTTCAGGGTTCTGGACGGCACTTTTTGCCAGCCTGTTTATCTCGATATTCAGCATGTTCCTGGGGTCGCTTGCACCGAATGCCGAGATGACGGTTTACCGGCTGCCGCACCATGCGCCACAAACAATATCAATGTAAGCGGAACCTTGCCCCCTCTTACCATGTCAGCTAATTTGATTACTCGCTGAATAAGCGCTGATCTTCGGCTGGCTGGAGCTGCCCGAAGAAGCATAGCTTGCCCAGTGGGCTGTAAAAACATCGCTTGCACACCGGCTCGCTCACTATGTCCGGGTGGAAAAGCTTGCGGCCAGCGCCTAAAATGACCGTTCAGGCAAGCCAGCCGATTTTTGCCAGCCAACCTCTTTCCCCCACCTCCGGAGAACACCATGAAGGGCGACAAAAAAATTATCGATATTCTCAACAGCTTGTTGGCTGGCGAGCTTACCGCTGTTGATCAGTACCTCATCCATGGCGAGATGTATGCCGACATGGGTCTGGCTCAACTGGCTGAAAAGGCCATTCATGAGTCCGACCATGAACGCCAGCACGCACGCGCCCTGATCCAGCGTATCTTGTTCCTTGAAGGCACGCCGAATCTGGCCAAGCGCGAGGCACTGAAGATTGGCAAGAACGTGCCGGAGATGCTGAAATCTGATCTTGAAGTCGAATACAAGGTAGTTGGCGAGTTGAAAAAAGCCATGGCCGCCTGTGAAAAGGCTCAGGATTACGTCACCCGCGACATGCTCGGCATCCAGCTTGAAGATACCGAGATGGATCATGCTTACTATCTCGAAAAGCAGATCAAGCTGATCGAACTGGTCGGCCTCGCCAACTATCAACAGAGCCAGATGGGCTCTGGCACCCCGGCTTAAGGAGCGAAGATGAAAGGCAACAAGAAAGTCATCGATGCCCTGAACAAGGTGCTGAAAAACGAGTTGACCTCGATCAACCAGTATTTCCTGCATGCCCGCATGTTCCGCAACTGGGGTCTGGAAAAACTCAACGACTATCAATACAAGCAGTCGATCCGCGTCATGAAGGAAGCCGACGAAATCATCGAGCGCGTCCTCTTCCTCGAAGGCCTGCCCAACCTGCAAAACCTGGGCAAGCTGATGATCGGCGAGCATGTCGTCGAATGCCTGGAGGGCGACCTGAAATACGAGCGTGAAATCCAGCGTCCGTTACTGATCGAAAGTATTGCCCTGTGCGAAGAATTGCAGGATTTCGTCAGCCGTGAGTTACTGGAAGACCTGCTCGAACACTGCGAAGAAGCCATCGACTGGCTGGAAACACAACACAGTCTGATCGAGAATGTCACCCTGCCCAACTACCTGCAGGCGCACATGGAACCTGGTGGCGATTAAAATCAATCATCGCCCCCCAAGCCGCAGCGAGTTCTGCGGCTTTTTTACGCATATCGGCCGCAACTCAAAAAAATACGGCCCAGAAACTGGTTGACCGCAACAGATTGGAGAAAACTGCCCTACAAATCGTGCTTTGCGCTATTCTTGAAACCAAACATTGTAAAAAAATGTAATTACAAATTTGGGGGATGAATTTCGCATGCTGCCCTTTGTCCGCGGCCGTATTACGTGCATTGCCACACTGTCCTTCCTGCTATCGCTATTCGCCCCTTTGCCGGCGCAAGCCGCTGAGTATTACGACCAATACAATCTGGCCCCGGCATCGCCGGAACTAGATCTCGGTATTCAGCCGCACGGCTATCCTTCTGGAGTGGTCAGCGCTGTCATGCGACGCGATCGCCTCATGCTCAATGCCCTCGCCCGTCTGTCCACGCCGCTTAAAACCCACCCCTTCCAGCGTGGCGCCGACATGCTGCCTCTGCTCGCCGATCAACGTCTGGAAGCCGGACTGCTTGGGGATGTTCCAACTATCCTCGCCGCCGCTCAGGGCGATGTCTGGATCGTTGGTCTGGTCAAGCAAACCTCAACCTCCATCGTTGCCAAAGAGTTCACTCAGGTTCGCCAATTAGCTGGAAAGCGTATCGGCTATGTTGAAACCTCCAGTGCCCATCACACGCTATTACAGGGCCTCAGTTCAGCCGGGCTGAGCGAGAGCGACGTCAAATTGGTTGCGTTGCGCATTGATGAAATGCCCGATGCCCTGGAGGCTAAGCAGATCGACGCTTTCGCTGCCTGGGAACCAGCTCCGACCGCCGCGCTGGCCAATAATCCGCAAAACCGAACCGTCTTTCGCGGCCTCAGTTCCGACTACTTTGTCATCAGCCGCCGCTTCGAACAACGCTCGCCCGAAGCAGCACGAATACTAATTGCCGGTTTTGTGCGTGCCATCGAATTCATGCGCCGCAGTCAGAAAAACGCCGAGGCAGCAGCCAACTGGGCAATTGCCGATGCTCAGGCATTTGCACCCAAAGCCAATACCATCGCGACAGCTCAGGTCGTCGCCATCACGCGGCGTGAATTGCTTAATATTCCTTCGGCACCAGCCATCGTCGCACCGGTTGGCGGCACGGTACTGCAAAGCGAGTTCAAATTTTTGCAAGCCAGGGGAAAGCTAGGCAACTCGGGCAAATGGGAAAACATAGCTGCATCTTTGGCCTACGATGGCTTGGCCAAGGTAATGGGCGAACAGCGCCGTTATGAAATCAACAGTTTTGATTACGCTCGCTAATCCGCTTCACGCAGGCCCGTGACCCAATCTTTCGCCGCACGTATTGCGATTTATTTCGGCACCTTCTTTCTGGTGACGATGGGAGCACTGCTTGCTCTCTGGCTCTATGGCCTGCCAGCCATAGGCCTGCAAGGTGCCAGCAACCAGAAGCTGACCGAGGCCATGCGTGTTCTCGAACTAACCGCGGACCAGCAACGTGACACCCTGATCGCCAATTTGCTTGAGCGACGCGGCGACCTTTTGGTTGTCGCCGAAAACCGGGTACTCGCCCAGCAATTGCTCGACTACTCGGAGAAGTCGCCCGCTCTCCTTCAAAATAATTTCGAGCGTGTCTTCCAGCGCATGCAACGCGCCTATCCTGACCGTTATCTATCTATTCAGCTGATACATCCCAGCACTCGCCGCATCGTTGCTTCCGGTGATGAAAATGAGGTTGGAGAACTGTTTGGCCAGCATGATTTGCTGGATCGTGCCAGCCAGCCTGGCATCCGGGAGTTGATCGAGCAATTTGAAGGCAAATACGGAACCACACTGACGGTCATCCGCCAAATTTATGCGCCCGACCCCGATGGCTATCCCAATGGGCAACTGGTCGGCATCCTGATCGCCCTGCTTGAAACAGAATCGCTACTCAACGAAGCATCCAGACAATCCAGCCCTGGCCTGGGCAGTGCCGGTAGCACACTGTTATTCGACACTGCCGGCCACTTGCTGCGCCAGTCCTCAGGGCAACATCCATCGCCCTCACCAATCAGCCTCCTGGAACGCATCGCCAATGGTTTTGAAGGATCGCTGATCGAGAGTGATGCACAGGGTCGCGAATCACTCGTTGTATACCGCCACATTCCATTGGTTGGCACCAAGGGCTGGACCTTGCTGCGCTATCAGATGGTCGATGAAGCCCTGGCCCAATTAAACAGCGATACCCAAAAACTGATTGGCGTCGGCTTGCTGCTGACCATTCTCGCCCTGCTGCTGATCACGCTGATGGCACTGCGCCTGGCGCGGCCACTTCATGCCATGGCAGAAATCTCGACGCGGCTGGGTCGTGGCGACTTCAATGCCCGTGCTGCGCTTTCTACCAAAAGCGAGACCACTGAACTGCAGATGCTGGCCCGCAACTTCAACCACATGGCTGAAAGCGTCCAGCAATCGCATCAAATCCTTGAAACCGAGGTCCATGCCCGCACACAGGACCTTGCCCATGAACGCGATTTGCTGCACCGCTACCTGAACATTGCCGGTGTCATGTTGATGGCTCTGGACAATCAGGGGCGGATCGCGATGATCAACCGTAAAGGTGCCGAGACTCTCGGTTATCCGGAAAATGAATTGATCGGCATGGACTGGTTCAGCAATTTCCTGCTCCCCGCCGACACCGAAGCCGTACACAAAGCTTTTGACCTCCTGATGGCAGGAGAAAATTCGGCCGTGCTCCATCACGAAAACCCCATTCTCAACGCCCGCCGGGAAGTTGTTCTTGTCGCCTGGAATAACGCACAGCTCAAGGATGATCAGGGCAAAGTAACTGGCTTGCTGTGCTCAGGCGAAGACATCACCCAACGCCGTCTCGCCGAAACACGACTGGAAGAAGCGCACGCCGATCTCGCCGCCACCCTGCGCACGATTCCCGACCTACTCTTTGAGCTGGACGAGGATGGTCGCTACATAAATATCTGGGCGGCCAACCCCGAGCGTCTCGCCCACGAGCGCGATCTGTTGCTCGGCCATACTGTCGCAGAGGTACTCCCCCCAAGTGCGGCTGCCATTGTTACTGAGGCACTGCACGCAGCAGCAAACACCGGTTATAGCTACGGTCAGGAAATTCACCTTGTTCTGCCGCAGGGCGATGCCTGGTTTGAGTTGTCTACAGCACGCAAAGGAGGCACGGACAAGCAGCCACGCTTCATCATGCTGTCACGCGACATTACCGGGCGTAAACAGGATGAGCTTGAACTGCGCCGCCATCGCGATCACCTCGAAGAAATCGTCAGCGAACGTACCGCCGCGCTAGGTATCGCCAAAGAGTTGGCTGAGGCAGCCAACCGTGCCAAAAGCACCTTCCTGGCCAACATGAGCCATGAGTTAAGAACTCCGATGAATGCCATCATCGGGCTCACCTATCTCCTTAACCGTCACAATAGCGACCCGGTGCAGCGCGACAAACTGAACAAGATCAGTGCTTCAGCCAATCACCTGCTCAGTCTGCTCAACGACATTCTCGATCTATCCAAGATCGAAGCCGAAAAGCTGACGCTGGAAAAGAGCGACTTCGTGCTGGGTGCCTTGATCAGCAATTTGTTCAGTCTCTCGATTGAAGATGCCAAAGCCAAGCGCCTGTCGCTGACTTCGAATATCCCGGAAAACCTTTCCACACGCCACTTGCTGGGTGACCCTGTGCGCCTGCAACAGGTTCTCCTTAATCTGATGAGCAACGCCATCAAGTTCACTGAGCAAGGCGGCATTACCCTGCAAGCTGACCTGATCAGCGAGGATGCAAGGTGTTGCCTGATCCGCTTCGCCCTCCGCGACACCGGTATCGGCCTGACGCATGAGGCGCAGGCCCGGCTCTTCTCGCCTTTCGAGCAAGCAGACGGTTCGATCACCCGGAAATATGGTGGCACCGGACTCGGGCTGGCCATCAGCCAACAACTGGTTATCTTGATGGGCGGCAAGATAACGCTGGAAAGCACCCCCGGCGCCGGCAGCGAATTTTCTTTCACAATTCCTTTTGATAACACCTCCCCTCTGGAAACTGCGCTGGCCACCCCCACTCACGTGCCCGGGGCGGATCCTGAAACAGCACTCATCACAGCCTTCTCGGGCACCCGGATACTTCTTGCCGAAGACGACTACATCAATCAGGAAGTGGCGCGCGAACTGATTGCCAAACAGCTGGGTTTTGTACTCGATGTGGCAGAAAACGGACTCGTCGCCGTTGAACTGGCCACCCAAAACCACTACGACCTGATCCTGATGGACATGCAAATGCCGGAGATGGATGGCGTCACCGCTACCCGCCTGATCCGTAGCAACCCGCAACTCGACAAAACACCAATTCTGGCGATGACCGCCAACGCCTTTGCTGAAAACCGGCGTACCTGTATCGCTGCCGGCATGAATGATTTCATTGCCAAACCGGTTGATCCGGACCTTCTTTACGCCACCTTGCTGCGCTGGCTGAAAAAGGATGACGAATAGTCGTTGACAGTCATTCTCATTTGCTTAAAATAAGAAACATTCGCATTTAGAATGATCTGCAACGGAGCCCAACCATGTACGTTTGCGTTTGCCAAGCCGTCACCGACCGCCAGATTCGTGAAGCCGCTCAGGGTGGAGCACGAACCCTGCAGGATTTGCGTCGTGATCTGGGCGTCACCCGCGATTGCGGCCGCTGCGCCTCCTGTGCTCACGAATGCCTGCGCGCAGCCAATGGTGAAAGTAGCAAACCGGGCAAAATCATGCGTCAGGCAGCCTGAGACTCACGCCCAAACCAAACCAGAACGCAAATATCAACGGGAGCCAGAAGGCTCCCGTTTTTTTGTATCAATTACCCATGACGCGCTGCCTGCTCAGGCTGCGTCAACCAAGACCCAGTGATTATCCAGCGCCATAGGCTTTGGCCAGGCAAGAAATAGCGGCTTGGCATCCGGATGCCAGCGCACCAGACCGAGCCCAGTCGAGATCAGCACACCGCCCCCCGGATTCGGCCCCGGCCAACTAGTCAGCGCATAGGCTTCCTGCAATTCGACAATCGGGGTCAGCTTGTCCGGGATTCCGGGATGCCAGACTTGCGCCAAACCAGCCTGATTGCTGGAAAGGGCGAACCCCCCGTTGTAGGCGGCGGCGATATCACCGGCATAACCGGCACCGTCGTTGGCGCGGGTTGGCAAGCGCAGTGTATCGCCATCCAGCACCGCCAGAATAGGCGCTGCTGCACGCTGTGCAGCATCCTCATGCTCAGCCTGCATGGCGATGCCCAAATAGTCATGGTCGACGCTCCAGGCCAGGTGACGCAAACTGAGACGTTGATCGTCGAGCTGCCACTTGCGCAGCAAGCGCCCATTTTGACCATCCAGTCTGACCAGTGAAGAGTCCATGCGCTGCAGATCATATTTTTTGTCGGCGGCGGTGCGTGGAATGCCGCCATTGGCGACCATCAAATGTCCATCTTCATCCAGTAACAACTGGTGCGGCTCAAGACCGGCACTCTCCCATTCGTCGAGTTTGTGCAGGCTTTGTCGGTCACGCACGCCGATCTTGCCACGACCGGTTTTGAGGTCAGTTTCCGTGGTGTAAAGAAGTTCGCCATTGCGACTGACGATAACGTGGCCATTCAGGCGCGTGTCCGACTTCTCCTCGTCAACACGAACCTGTTGCATCAGCTTGCCGCCCCCATCGCAACGCAACATCCAGCTGCCGGGGCGCACACCGACAACCAACAGCCCGCCCCCCTCTTCCGCAAACAAGCCGTGCGGACGCGTCGGTAGCGGCAATTGATATTTAATCTCCAGCTTGCGACTCTCCCAGTTCGCCAGCAATACGCCAGCCTGGTAAATATCGCCCGCATTGGGGCCGCGCCATGCGGCACCGATCAAGGCACGAGACTGCTCAGACGACGACCGGGCAAACCCGGTCTGAGGCAATACGCCCAAGGCAGCGAGCGACAATAGAAAGTGACGGCGATCCATTATGTTTTCCCAAAACTGTTGCGGTCGACCGCACAAAAAGCACTAATATTTGCGCGGTCGACCGGAATAATCAGAACTTGTATTCCGTACTCAGGATGACGCGACGGGCCTGGCCCGGTACCGTAAATCCGCCGTTGTCATAGAGTGCGTCGTAGTAGAGTTTGTCGAAAATATTCTGGACATTGAGTTTGACCGAGTATTTCGGCTGATCGTAGGAGAGCATCGCATCCCAGCGTGTGTAGGAAGGCACCCAGTTCGGATTGAAGGCTGCCGTTCCGGTTGGTGCACCGCCGTAACGTTTGCTCTTGAACTCGGCACCGCCACCGACCTTGAAACCCATCGGCAACTGATAGGAAGTCCATAGGTTGAAGGTCTGTTTCGGCGTGTTACGCGGTTCCCTCCCAACGTAATTCTGGTTGCCAGTTATCGGTGCAACCTCGAGAATTTCCGCATCAATCAGTGATATGCCGCTGAAGACTTCCCATTTGTCGGTAATGCGACCGGCGAGTTCAAGTTCAACCCCGTTTGACTCCCGCTTTTTGGTCAGAATCGATGCAGTGGACTCCAGATCGGTATTGCGCTCCCAGTTTTTGACTGCGTTGTAGAGAGCAACCCGGAGTGCCAGATCGCCATCAAGCAAGAGAAATTTCGCACCTAATTCAGTCACTTTCGAGCGTTCCGCCGGGTACTGGCTACCGGATAGCTGATAGAGATCGGCCGTCGGGCTGAACGAATCGCTCCAGCCAAGGTAGTAATGCTGAGCTGCAGTTGGTTGCCAGGAGAGGCCTGTACGGTAGCTGTTTTCCCCAAAGTTTCCACTGAAGCGGGTTGCTGTCGTACCGGCAACCGTCTGATACTCGGAGCGCATTTCATCGCGCCGCATACCGACGGTCAACCGCCAGTCTGGTACAAATTCAAGGGTGTTCTGCAGATAGGCACTGTAGGTATCACCCTTGTAGGTATTGGCCGGCGCATTGGTAAATACACCGGGCTTGTACAGGGGGTTGTTTGCGGTACCCAGATTGAGCAAACTCCAGCGGATGGAATCCTCATTCAAATATTCGACCCCGGTAACCACCTCGTTCTTCATCCCGAACAGGGTAAATGCCGTGTTCAGATCGCTCTGCAGCACATAGTTATCGGTATCAAACTGACGCGTCTTGGCCTGTTGCTGCGTACTGTTTGGCGTCAAGGTACCCTGACCGGCGACCGCCCAGTAGGTTCGTTTGTAGTTGGCGGCACGCATCACAGTCCGCCATTGAGTATCCGGCGAAATTCTGAACAAGTAATTCAAGGTCGATACGTTGGTTTCACCATCGTCAAAGTTGCCGTCGACACCGTAGTAGTTGCCAGCTTTGGCCATGGTGTCGTTCGGCTTGTTATTGGCGAATGGAACACCGTAGTCTGCACGATCCTGAGTCTTGACCCACAGGTGGCTCAAAGTCACCTCATGCGCCGTCCCCAGACCAAAGGAAATACTCGGCGCCACACCCATGCGATGAATTTCCGGCTCAGTACCGGTGTACGGGTTGGAACGTGAGCTACCTTCATCGCGGTTCATCAGATTGATGCGGAAGGCACTCGTTTCACCGATCCGCTGATTGAAATCGGCTTTGGCTTCGAGATAGCCATTGCTGCCAATACCTACACCCGCCTTGTTGATGCCGTAAAGCATCGGTGTTTTGCTCACCTGATTGATCACTCCACCAGCCTGGCCACGACCGAAAAGCATGGCTGCCGCGCCACGCAGTACATCAACCTGTTCCAGATTGAATAGCTCCCGATTGTATTGAGCGGTATCACGAATACCGTCGAGGTACATATCGCCAAAGGTATAGAAGCCACGCAACATCATGTTGTCGCCGGAACGACCACCTTCGGCAGCGTTGAACGACAAGCCGGAAACGTTGCGCAATGCTTCACGCAGTGAATTGGCTTCCTGCTCTTCAATCAGCGCACGCGTAACGGTGGTGATTGCCTGCGGTACGTCATGCGGGTCCTGAACCACCTTGCCGACACGCGTCTTGGTGGCGCGTACCCCATCCTGTTGCTCGAGGTTGGCTTTGACCGTTACCGCCGGCATCACCTGCTCATCCGCTGCAGCGTTGTTGGAAGTAAACAATCCGGCAACCAGCATTGCTGCCAACGGCAGCAGTTTGGCATTCAAAGCCGATGCCGAGGCGCACAACGGCGCCTGCCCCACAGGAGTATTGGAATTTTTCACAGACAACCCTCTAAACAAATCAGTTGGAGTGGCTGGCTGGCATAGAGGCTGGCTTGCCGGGAAATTTTTCAGGAACCCGGGCGAAACCTCAGGGGAATTCCAGAATTTTTCTACCGAGGACGCAGCAACAAGTACAAATTGCTGACGACCGATATCAAATACAAATGCGAATATATCTCATTTGCAGAATCGGTGCAACCCGGGCAATCGGGAAAGCCAAGCTCAAGGCTTGTCGGCAGGCTCGGCGAACCAGTTGTCCTTGCTCACCACAACGTTGTTCCTGGGTTGCAGGACAAAATGCGGCGACATGATCTGCACCCCGTGGGTGTTGAATTCATCCTGTATCTGGCCATGCAGATCGGACAAAATCAATACCCGCTTGAGCGGGGCGTCGAGTTGTATATAAAGTTCGTATTCGACGTAAAAATCCTGGAGCGACTTTTGCAACACGAACGGCTTGGGATCTTGACGCAAACCTGGCGTTCGCCCTGCCGCATTGATCAACATTGCCTCCACCTGCCGCCATGGTGTGTCGTAGCCGATCGTTACCGAGGTCGAGACCATCGCACCTTTATCAGAGCCGCTGGTAAAGTTTTTTATCGAATTGCCAATCAGCACCGCATTGGGAATGGTGACCTCTTCATTGCGCATGTTGATGATCTTGGTCGACAGAACGCCCGTCTCCTTGACGACGCCCATCACCTCGCCGACGCTGACAAAGTCACCAACCTTCAAGGCCCGTGAGTAGATCAATACCAGACCGCTCATCATCTGGGTGACGATACCCGCAGATCCAAGGGTCAGCATGAAACCGAACATGACTGACAGGCCCTTGAACGAATCACTCTCGGCAATCGGCAAATAGGGATAAGCCACCGCAATGCCGAACCCCCAGATCAACACCGCAATCAAGCGCCGCGTGGCGTGCGCCGTATCCTTGTGAATGCCGGGAATGACCGTGCGCCCGGCATCGACGTTCTGAAACACGTTGGTGACAACGTCGTTGATCGCCTTGGTCAGAAAAAGTATGACTGCTACGGTCAACAACCCGGGCAAGGCAGAAATTACGCCTTGCCCAAGCAACGCCAACAGCCCCATAAGAAAACCTGAAAGCTTGGTGGCAAAGGGTTGGGTAATTGGAAACTCATGCAACACGAAGGTGAACCACAGGTAGGCCACCGCGACCCAAAGGAAGGCCATGATCAATTGCGCCAGACGCTTGATCAGCAACCATGCATGCTCGGCCCAACGCACAGCCGAATCCTCGCGGGCCAGTTGAACGCGCCGCTGCAACCGGTTGAGGACAAACGTTGTCATGTGCTGTATGCCCCACAGCAGGGCGAAGGTGATGCCCGTGGCCAGCAATGAAAGAAAAACGCCTTTAATGATCACGGGGCCGCGCACCTGATCCAGCGATGCGCTGATCGCTTCCTTGAGGCGCGTTTCAACCTGCTCAGCGGCTGCCTCCAGTTTTATTTTTTCTTCGTGGTCGAGGTCAGCCTCGTACAAAACAAAGATCTGGCGATCACCAATGAAGAAAATGATGCCCTTCTGCTGATCGATCACCACCTCACTGCGGGTCAGCGGCTTCGCCAGATCCCGGTCATCGAGTTGGCGGAGGCGCTCGCTGATGCGCTGGCTCCTGATCTCCGGAGTGGCACCCTGCACGGTATTCCGCAACACCACAATCTCCCGGTTGGCGAAAGTAAGCGTCGCCTCCGGCACTTTGGCCTGCGCGGTCAATGAAACCGAACACGCCAGCAGCAGTAGCAAATTACATAACAGGGCTATCAATCGTGACATGGCCACTCCAATCAACTCACATCAATCCCGGG
>CAXYZX010000049.1:0-16603 GCA_964293845.1 uncultured Dechloromonas sp. | reverse complement strand
TCAAGTGCATCCAGGGCAAGGGCATCGTCAATTCGATCTCGATGAAGGAAGGCGAGGCCAAGTTCATCGAGCAGGCCAAACTGGCCCGCCGCTACGGCGCGGCAGTGATCGTCATGGCCTTCGACGAAAAAGGTCAGGCCGACACCTTTGCCCGCAAGACGGAGATCTCGAAGCGCGCCTACGAGTTGTTGTTGAGCATCGGCTTCCCGGCCGAAGACATTATTTTCGACCCGAACATTTTTGCGATTGCGACAGGCATACCCGAGCACGACAACTACGCGGTTGATTTCATCAATTCGGTGCGCTGGATCAAGCAGAACCTGCCGCACGCGCACATTTCCGGCGGCGTTTCCAACGTGTCGTTTTCTTTCCGCGGCAACGATGCCGTGCGCGAGGCGATCCACACCGTTTTCCTCTACCACGCGATCCAGGCCGGCATGACCATGGGCATCGTCAATGCGGGCATGCTCGGCATCTACGACGATCTCGAGCCGGAATTGCGGCAAAAGGTCGAGGACGTGGTGCTTAATCGCAACCCGAACGCCGGCGAAGCGCTGGTCGATTTCGCCCAGACGGTCAAGGAAGGCAAGGCCAAGGACACCGGCCCCGACCTTTCGTGGCGCGAACAGTCCGTGGAAAAGCGCCTCGAACATGCGCTGATCAAGGGCATCACCGATTTCGTCGTGGCCGACACCGAAGAAGTCCGCGCTCAGCTCGAAGCCGAAGGCAAGCCGCCGCTTTCCGTCATCGAAGGCCCGCTCATGAACGGCATGAACCACGTCGGCGACCTCTTCGGCGCCGGCAAGATGTTCCTGCCGCAGGTCGTCAAATCGGCCCGCGTCATGAAACAGGCCGTCGCTCATCTGCTGCCCTACATCGAAGCGGAAAAGACCCGCACCGGCCTGGGCAGCAAGGGCAAGATCCTGATGGCGACGGTCAAGGGCGACGTGCACGACATCGGCAAGAACATCGTCGGCGTTGTCCTCGGTTGCAACGGTTACGACGTGGTCGACCTCGGCGTCATGGTTTCCTGCGACAACATCCTGAAGGCGGCACTCGAACATCGCGTCGACATCATCGGCCTGTCCGGCCTGATTACCCCGTCGCTCGAAGAAATGGCCCACGTCGCCAGCGAAATGCAGCGCCTGAACATGAAGCAGCCGCTGCTCATCGGGGGAGCGACGACCAGCCGCGCCCATACCGCGATCAAGATCGCTCCCAATACCGATGGCGCCGTGGTTTACGTACCTGATGCCTCGCGCGCCGTCGGCGTCGCCACCAAGCTGCTCTCGGTCGATCAACGTGACGGCTACATGGCTGAAATTGTCGCCGAGTACAAGGCTGTGCGCAGCGAACACGCCAGCCGCAAGGGTGCCACCATGGTCACGCTGGAAGAAGCGCGTGCCAACCGTTTCACGTGGAACGAGCGGTTCTCACCGACCATTCCGAACCAACTCGGTCTGCAAACCCTCAACCCGAGTTTGGGCGACCTGGCGCTGCTCATCGACTGGACGCCGTTCTTCCAAAGCTGGGATCTGGCCGGTCGCTATCCGGCCATTCTGGACAACGAGACAGTTGGCGAAACGGCCCGCCAGTTGTTCGCCGACGCCAAGAAAATGTTGACCAGCATCATCAATGAAAACTGGCTGTCGGCCAGAGCAGTCTTCGGCCTCTACCCGGCCAGCGCCGAGAATGAAGACATCATCATCTACGCTGACGAAGAACGAACCACTGAACTGACCCGCTGGGTTGGCCTGCGTCAGCAACACAAGCAGCCAAAAGGGCGCTACAACATGGCGCTCGCCGATTTTGTCGGCGAACGCGACTATGTCGGCGCCTTTGCTGTCACCGCCGGACACCGCATCGAAGAGCGTGTCGCCGCCTTCGAAGCCGCCAACGACGACTACTCGGCAATCATGCTCAAGTCGCTGGCCGACCGTCTGGCCGAAGCCGCCGCCGAATGGCTGCATCTGCAAATCCGCACCCAATACTGGGGCTACGCCAACGATGAAGCGCTCACCAACAACGAGCTGATCAACGAGCAATACAAAGGCATCCGCCCTGCCCCCGGCTACCCGGCCTGCCCGGACCACACCGCCAAAAGAGAGTTGTTCACCCTGCTCGACGCGCCGGCCAATGCCGGCATGTTGCTCACCGAGTCTTGCGCCATGATGCCGGCGGCAGCGGTTTCCGGCTTCTACATCGGCCACCCGGGTGCGGCGTATTTCGCCATTCCAAAAATTGGGCGGGATCAGCTCGAAGATTGGGCTGCGCGCAAAGGCATGACGATCAAAGATGCGGAATACTGGCTGGCCCCGTTGCTCTGATTGATCGGTGGGCAGCAGTTTTGACTGCTGCCCACCGCTACGGCACGCCCCGCATGCCTTTCTTGATCTCGCCGCCACAACTCTCTGCCACCCGCGCATATTCCTCAGGCGTATCAATCAGCGCCTGCGCCGCATCGACACGGCCAAGTTCCCGTTTGACGTAGGGAATCCAACGCTCGTCCAGTTCGCGCTGAATACGGGCCACCGTCTGCCCAACCGGGCCACGCCACGGGGCTCCGGTGGCAAAACGTTGGTTGAGCGTCTCGGCAAGCACTTTCTCTATCGCCTTGAGATGGCTTTGGTAGGTTTTGACATGCCGCAGCTCATGCTCGTAAATTTCCTTGTAGGCGCAACTCCCTTCAGGGAATTCCCTGGCCACATAAACAGTCATCGGACTGTAGCCCACGCTCAAAACAAGCTGCGGGCTGGCGCACTCCCAACGCCCGGCACGATCAAGGTAAGTTGCCGTGCTGGCAGAAAAGCGGACGATGGCGTTGCCTCGCGTCAAACCAAGCACCTGCTGACCCGGTCGAGCAAGGGCAGCCCCAATATTGTTCAGCGATTTGTAACTGTATTGCGTATTGAAAGTCAGGCTATCTTCAATCAGTTTCACGGTGACCGATGGCTTGGGCAATTGCTCGCACTCGTCCGCCAAAATGGGGCTGGAAAAAACGACAAGCAGCAAAAAGCAAAAAATTGGCATCTGAAAAATAGCAAGTCTGGAAGACGAAACGATGCGCCTGATTCTGCACGATTTACACGGACAAGACACAAGGCCCGCATCGCTTCAGAAACATCTCGACACAAACCGTTGCAATAGGACAACTCGAATCACGACGTTTCTACTGCAAGATACGACTCATGTCTTGATCACCCAGTGGAGTCAAAAACTGCCATGAGCCAACCAATCAAACAACACACAGCCCCAGAGATCATTGCCTTTATCGACGCCAGCCGCCAGCACCTTGGTTTAACCACGGAAAGTCTGAAAGCACCGGCACTTTCAATCCGTTCGCACGAGCCATCAACGCACGCTTCTCACTTCACCTTTCAAAGGAAAATTGTGACCCATTACCGCAAACTCATCCCTTCACTTCTTCTTGCCACCGGCCTTGGTGCCCTCTTCGCCGGCCCCGCTTTTGCCGATGCCGGGTGCGGCACCAAGGGTGGTCACGCTCGGCATCACGAGCAGCATGCGAAGCATATGGAGCAGCATCACAAGACGCTGCACGATGCCCTAAAACTTTCGGCTGATCAGGAACCTGCCTGGAAAACACTGGTGGACTCCGAGCAGCACAGAGCGGCCACCGGCGCCCTGCCATCCGATGACTGGTCAAAGCTCAACGCCCCGCAACGTGCAGAAAAAATGTTGGAAATCACCAAGGCGCGGCAGGAACAGATGAATGAGCATGTCACCGCCCTGAAGGCCCTCTACGCCACCTTGAGTCCTGAACAGCAAAAGACCTTTGAGGAGTTCCATGCCGGTCCGCGTAGCGGTATGCGCGGCAAGCCAGGGCCAGGAATGGGTTCAGGTGCAGCCAAGGGCGACAAGGCAGCGCCGCCCAGCAAGCCCTGATCACAGGCGTATGTATCGCTGATCAAAAAGCCCAGTCGAAACGCTGGGCTTTTTCTGTTTCAGGAGACAATCTCGCCAATGGACTCAACAAAATTTCCACTCGAGCAAGCCCGGCGCTGCCATCACTGCAGTCATTACCGCATCACGCACGATGTCCATTTCCCCTACGCGTGCCGCATTCTGGACTTCAAGAGCCGGCGCCAGCCCAGTCTCGACGTTCTCGAGGCATCCGGGCAACCGTGCCTGTATTTTCAGGCAAAAAATCGTCAGTAAGGATTTACCGCCACGCAAATGCAAAGCGTTACGGTCAACCAAATTCCGGGCTTAAATTCCTTAAAATACGCATTAATGAAAACCGCTCTGAATTCCATCTCGCGCATCGCTCGTGCAACTGCAGCCGCCGCTCTGCTTGGCCTGTTGCTGAGCAGTTGCAGCACGAGCAAAACCAGTCGCTCCTACCAGACTGAAACCTTCACCAGCGAATCACCATTTCAGTATTACAGCAGCAAGGAACCGGATGCTGCCTGCGAAATTGCCAAGCGCGCGCTGCTCAGCCAGGGCTATCAGCTCGATGATGCAAAGCCACTCAACATCCGTGGCGAGAAGTTTTTCCGGCCGACACCTGATGAAGCTACCCGCCTGACGATCACCCTGGTTTGCCTGCCGAGCAGCCTCGGTACCGTGATTTACGCCACTGCGCTGGAAACCCAGTACGAGATGAAATCGAAGGGCAGCAATGCCGGCGTCAGTGTTTCTGCCATCGGCTCTGTTTCACTCCCGTGGTCGATAGATAAAGACACTCTGGTCAAGGTGGGTGAGGAAACCGTGATCGCACCGATGTTTTACCAGCGCCTGTTTGAACTGATCAAGTCGCTGGATTCCTGAGCAAAAAGAGTCATGGCAACCCAACGTAACGTCGATCTCACTCCTTTCAACACGCTCGCCCTGCCCGGCCACGCTGCCCGCTATCAAAAAATCACCGCCCCCGAGCAGTTGACCGCAACAGAACTGGCCGGGGAACGACGCTTCCTCCTTGGCGGGGGCAGCAATCTCGTTCTGACAGGGGACTTCAACGGCCTCGTCCTGCATATGGCAATTCCCGGCAAACGCTTGCTGACGGAAGATGGCGAAGCTTGGTACATCGCGGCAGGGGCTGGCGAAAACTGGCATGACTTCGTGCAATGGACGCTGCAACAAGGCTGGCCAGGGCTGGAAAATCTTAGCCTGATTCCTGGTACGGTTGGCGCCGCACCGATCCAGAATATCGGCGCCTACGGGCTAGAAGTGGCCGAACGTTTCCATTCACTGACAGCGTGGGATTTTGAAAAATCGACATTTTTCACCGTCGACCGCAACACTTGCCGTTTTGCCTATCGCGACAGCTTGTTCAAGCAGGAAGGCTGGCATTTGAGTGGGCGAGTGGCCATTACCTCAGTCACCTTCCGGCTACCCAAGCTTTGGATTGCGAACACTCGTTACACCGATGTAACGCAGGAGCTGGCAGCCAATAACATCAGCGCACCTAGCCCCCAGGACATCGCCAATGCCATCAGCGCGGTCCGTCAGCGCAAGCTGCCGGACCCGGCCGTCATTCCAAACAGTGGCAGTTTTTTCCACAATCCTGTCGTCGACCGCAAGCAGGCAGAACAATTGGGGCTTGCGCACCCTGGCCTGCCGCAGTACGCGCAGCCGGATGGCCGGGTCAAGCTGGCCGCTGGCTGGTTGATCGAACAGGCCGGCTGGAAAGGCAAAAATCTCGGGCCAGTGGGCATGTATGAAAAGCAGGCGCTGGTCCTGGTCAATCGTGGTGGAGCCAGCGGCGATGACGTCAAGGCAACGATGGCCGCCGTGCAGCAAGATGTACAGGCCCGTTTCGGGGTAGCCCTTACTCCGGAGCCGATTTTTCTCTGACCGACAGGCAGGCGGCGATCCCCGTCGCCAGCGCATCGGCCATACGCGCCTGACGCTCAGGATCAAGCAACTCCAGTTCTTCCTCACGATGCTTGATCACCCCGGCCTCGAACAGCACAGCCGGCAAGTCGGTGCGATACAAAACCACGAGATTGTCGTAATACCAGACGCCATTCTGCGCATCGGCTGGCAGATGCCGACGCCCATGCCACGACGTTGGCGTGAAGCCCGCGCGGCGCATCTGGCTACCTATACTCGACGCACAACGCAGACTCGTCGCCAGGTCCGGACTCTGCTGCGAAACGAATAGTCCAAAACCCCGTTTGACGTTGGTGTAACTGGCTTCACTACCATCCCAATCCCAAAACTCAAGGTATTGCGTACTGATCGAATCATGGTGGATGGCGATGAAAAAATCGCTGCCCTGCGCCAGCTTGGGACGGTCATATAAATTACGAACGCTGCCATCGAAATTCACTTCACGCACCGGCAAACCCCGTTCGCGTACAGCCTCGGCCAGCAGCCTCGCCAAATCACGGTTAAATTCGTATTCAGTACGCCCGCGCGCACTCACGGCACCGCTATCGAGCAGGCCATGCCCAACATCGATCGCCACCAAAGGTGCAGCACCAACTATTGCGGTCGACAGGGACAACAAGGCAAAAATTAGCCATCGCTTAAAACTCATGCGCGAATTATCGTCGCAATTTAAGATTAGCGTTTTGTGTTCCTCGGAGAACCCTGATGCGCCTGCTTTCCATTGCCCTGCTCCTCGTCTGCCTGCCAGCCGTAGCACAGGAAAAGACCGGGGCCGAAGTCTATGCCAGCACCTGCATGGAGTGTCACGGTGGCGGCAAACACAATGCCCCTTTGTTCGGTAACAAAAAGCACTGGGGGAAACTGGTCCGCGAAGGTCTTGATGATCTGGTGCCGGCCGCCCTGCGCGGCGAGCGCAAAATGCCGGCCAAGGGCGGTAACGCCGAATTGAGCGATCTCGAGGTCGCCCGTGGCGTGGTACACATGGCCAATGCGGGCGGCGGGAAGTTCGCCGAACCAACGCTGGAGGACGCCATCCGCTGGCGCGCCAAGGCTGACAAAAAGAAACACTAAGCAACACCAATGCGCCGGCAGTGGCTGGAATGACCGATGCCGGATGCGCTATAGTTTCAAGCCTGACTCACCGGACGAATCAAGAATGAGCGAACAACACACAGAACCGCGCGGCACCTCGGCTCACATGCCGGACCTTAACTGGAGTCAGGTCCGAGAAACCGTCCTGATGCTGGAACTGGCTGCGGTCCAGATTGAAACCGCAATGAAGGACAGCAACTCGTCGGTCGAAGTTCTGACCAACTCCTTCACCACCATGGCCGACTACATGCGGATGATTTCCGACACCGTGCAAACCCTGCCCGATCAGGGTGAAGTCGGCGTCGCCAAACAGAATCTGAGTGGCGTTTCAGAGCACGTCTCAAGCATGGTGCATCAGGCCATCATCGCTTTTCAGTTCTACGACAAACTGGTTCAGCGCCTCGCTCACGTCGGCATCAGCCTTGGTGGCCTGAGCGGATTGGTGGCTGATAACCGCCGCCTCTACAACCCGAATGAATGGGTCGATCTGCAAGGCAAAATCAAGGCGAAATATACGACACGTGAAGAAATTGCCATGTTCGAGGCGGTCATGAACGGGATTCCGGTGCATGAGGCAGTCGAAAAATTCATGGCCGACATGAAAGAAAAAAGCGACGAGATTGAGCTTTTCTAAAAATCCGATCTCCGCCCAATTGCGCAAGCCAGCTTGCAAATAAACAGGACGGCGCCAGACCTACCTAAAACGGTGCTGCAGCATCCCAAACAATATTGGCCTTGGCCCCACCCTTGCTCGTCCGCTCCAGCATGTCGATCAACGGCCAGGCACGGGAGCGCAAGGCAACCGGCTTCTCTGCAGCACCTTCTTCCTCCGCGCTCGGCGTTACCGACTCACCACGCGCCACAGCTTCGCGTAACAAAAGAGCGGCAGGCATCATTTCCGCCACCGTAAAAGTGCCACGTGCAGTACATTCCTTGTTGATCGCACGTAACAAGGGGCCAGCCCCTTCGGAGAACATCAGTATTTCACCCGTTTCGCTTGATAAAAATTTAACCAGCATTGTCTTTTCCTCTTTGCTTTGGCATTCCAGTTGTCAGACCAACAGCCATTCATGCACAATGACCTTGGGAGATTAAAATTATGATGACAAATAATACTGCCAATCCCATGGAGACAGGCGGCGACGAAATCGAGCGTTTCGCGCTGGAGGAGTGCATAAAGCGCCAGCGCGTTGATCACCGTGTTGCAGTAATGGTATTTCCGGCTGGCCGTTGCGAGTTGACGGTCAAATTTGCCCGTCTGGGTGCCCGTGTCACAGCGGCAGCACCACCGGCCAAAGCTGATGAGATTAGAGGACGCATTCTTGCCAACGGACTTGGTGAAGAAATTTGCTTTACCGAGCTGGAATTAACTGACATCCCCGATCCGCTACCGGACGAGCCGTACGACATTATTGTTATTCGCCACGGCCTTTGTCACCTGCCCTATGTTGAGGCGCGCAAGGTAGTCAGGCAATTGATGCTCCGCCTGCGCATCGGCGGCAAGCTCTACATTTCCATTCTCGGCCTGCATTCCGAACTCGCCGACGGCTACGCCCATGGCAACCATAGTGTCGAAGAACGGTTCAGTGAACTGACGCCGGTGATGGCCAAAAAATACGGTATCAACGGTCCGGTCTGCCTCTACTCTGAACGTAACCTTTTTCTGCTGCTGCTCGAAGCCGGGGCCAGCGTCTTGCGCACCCTGACCACCACCTACGGCAACGTCAAGGCCGTCGCCGTTCGCGTTTGAGCAAATTACGCCTCGGCATCGATCTTGGCGGCAGCAAGATCGAAATCATTGGCCTCGGGCGTGACGGCCGTGAAGTATTACGCAAAAGAATCCCCACCCCGCAAGGGGACTACATGGCGACCGTCATGGCTGTTGCCGGCCTTGTCGAAACGAGTGAGGTGGAACTGGGTGAGCGTGGCTCAGTAGGTATCGGCATTCCCGGCGCCGAGTCGCTGGCCAGTGGCCTGATCAAGAATGCAAATTCAACCTGCCTGATCGGCAAACCGTTGCGCCGCGATTTACATGCACTTCTGCGGCGTGAAGTCCGGCTGGCCAATGACGCCAACTGTTTTGCGCTCTCTGAAGCGATTGATGGCGCCGCCCAGGGTGCGGCCATTGTATTCGGCATCATCCTCGGCACCGGTGTTGGTGGCGGCCTTGTCGTTGACGGCAAGGTACTCTCCGGAGCCAATGCCATCGCTGGTGAATGGGGACACAATCCGCTGCCGTTGCCCGAAGCCAGTGATCTGCCGCTGCCACCCTGCTATTGCGGGCGCAGTGGTTGTATCGAAACCTATCTGAGCGGCCCGGCCCTGAGGCGCGACCACCAACAACACAGTGGCCAGCAACTCGACCCCGCCGAAATTGACCGGCACGCCGCACTCGGCGATGCGACCTGCGAAGCCACGCTGCGCCGCTACGAAGCACGCCTGGGAAGGGCGCTGGCCGGCATTATCAACGTCGTCGACCCGCAAATCATTGTTCTCGGTGGTGGCTTGTCCAAACTGGATCGGCTATATCGCAATTTGCCCGCCTGTTGCGGTCCACATGTTTTTTCAGACACTTTTTACAACAAAATCGTGCCGCCGGCACATGGGGATTCCTCGGGGGTACGCGGCGCGGCCTGGTTGTGGAATTGATGGCACAATTCACCGACCATGGCACAAATTACTCTCTATATTGGCGGCATTTCCTCCCTTCCGAACTCAGGACGGCCAACCGGCATGTTCAAGCAGACGCCTTCATGCACCGTCGAACTTGGCCTGGAAGGATTCATTGGCGACGAGCAGGCTGATCGCTGCGTGCACGGCGGACCGGAAAAAGCCGTCCACCTCTACCCCGCCACTCACTACACCAAACTTGCCACCCGTTTCCCTGAAGCCGCTGCCCAATTGCTGCCCGGCAGCCTTGGTGAAAATATTTCCACCAGCGAACTTGACGAACATGCGGTACGCATCGGCGATATCTACCGACTCGGCAGTGCACGATTGCAGGTTTGCCAACCGCGTAACCCGTGCTGGAAAATCGATGACCGTTTCAACACTGACGGTATGGCCGCCTTCATTGCCGAGCAGGCGTTGACCGGCTGGTATTGGCGAGTCATTACCCCCGGAACCATCAACCCGGGGGACAGCCTCGAACTTGATCAGCCGGCATCCAACGCCCCCACCCTGGCGGCAGCCATGGCACTGTGGCAAAGTCATCGACCTCTGGCCGAAGAGCTTGAACAACTCGCCGCGACACCGGGCATCGCCAGTGGCTGGCAACGAAAAATTCTTGATCGTGCCGCCTGGCTTGCTCAACAATCCAATCAACCCCGACCGCCAGCCCCGGCGTTCCACGTGAAACCCGATTCCCTGTGAGCATTCACTACAATCGTCAGCTCTGGCTGCGCCTTTTCCTGCCATTCGCTGCAGGCTATTTCCTTTCCTATCTGTATCGCACGGTCAACGCAGTCATCGGCCCGGTTTTGGCTCGTGAACTCGGACTCGGCGACAACGCACTGGGGCTGTTGACCAGCACTTATTTTCTCGCTTTTGGCGCAGCACAACTGCCGCTTGGCATGCTGCTCGATCGCTTCGGCCCGCGCCGGGTCGAAGCCGGCCTCCTGCTGATCGCCGCTGCCGGCGCCGCCATCTTCGCGCTTTCCGATACGCTGGGAGGACTGGCAACGGGCCGGGCACTGATCGGGCTTGGCGTCTCAGCCTGCCTGATGGCTTCATTCAAAGCTTTTTCGCAGTGGTTTCCGCCTGAGCGCCAAGCCTCGTTGACTGGCTGGATCATGGCCGCTGGTGGTCTTGGTGCGCTGGCCGCCTCCAAACCTCTGGAATTGGCGCTCGGCTTTGCCACCTGGCGCGAAGTTGCACTACTCCTCGCCGTGACCACCGTGCTGGTCGCCGCCGCCCTTTGGTACTTCGTTCCCGACAAGGCGGGCGACGATAAAGGTACCGGTTTTGCCGCCCAAATGGCTGGCGTACGCAGTATTTTCAGCAGCCGCCACTTCTGGCGTTATGCCCCGATGGGCTTCTGGTTTACTGGTGGCTTCATGGCGGTTCAAGGGCTTTGGGTAGCACGCTGGATGACCGTCATGGAAGGTCTGGAGGCCGCCGAAATTGCCGCCCGCCTGACCTGGATGAGTGGCGCCATGCTGGCTGGCTTCCTTTTCATGGGCTTCTTTGCCACTGCGCTGGTACGCCGGGGGATCAAGCTGGAGCGGGTTTATCTGACGGCCATGATTCTGGCCATCGCCATTCTGCTGGTTATCACGGTTGCTCCCAACGCCAGTAGTGCCTGGCTATGGCCAGTGCTCGGCGCCTGCTTCTCACTCTCCAACATTGCCTACTCGCTGGTCGCCCAGTCATTTCCGCCAGCACTTTCCGGGCGCGCCAATACCGCGCTCAACCTGCTGGTCTTCGCCGGTGCCTTTGGCCTGCAATGGGGCATAGGGATTTTCGTCGATGCGCTACAGGCCAGTGGCTGGTCAGGCGACGCTGCGTTCCGCGCCGCCTTTTACACCCTCTCAGGCGGCCAGATTATGGCTATCATCTGGTTGTTGCTGCCCAGCCGGCAGCGCTGAAACAGCCAGATCGAGCTGCTGCAAGGCACCGGCCGTGCCTGCTTCAGTCAAATAGATACCGGCTGCGCGAATCTCCCCGAGCAAGCCGTTGTCTGAATTTTTCAGGCTAAATGGGGCGTCGACCGCACCAGTGTAAAGTGCGCCGACACCCCGATCCGCCAGCGAACTCCAGTTATCACCGGACCACACCGCAAGTTGGGCAAACACAGGATCGGCCTCGTCTATCCAGCCGTTGTGATCGTTATCGAAAGTAGCCAGCTCGGCAAAACCGTTGCCGCTTGTGGCGCCAAACAACTCACTGCCATCGTCGGCTTTGCCATTGGCGTTACGATCAAAAACCAGAAAACCGCTACTCGCGCCCAAACCGGGGATACTCTCCAGCTTGCCATCGCTATCCAGATCAAAGCGCTGTCGCGTATCGGTCAGTTCACTAGCCTTGCCGTCAAAACTGAGAACCAGCGGGTCTCTCAGGACAACCGTGCCGGAATCCTCAAATACCTTGTTGCTCTTGAACTCACGCGCCATGTCGAGCGCGTAATCAAATGCCACCTCCTTCCCATCGCAGGTCTTTACCCACCCACTGCCGCAAACTGAGGTCTTCTCTGATTCGCTGATTGTTTCACTGATTTTGCTATGCCAACTCACCTCACGCCCACCCCGTAATGAGGGCACCACTTCGCCGGCAGGCTGCCCACCGGCGGCAATGTTTTCCGGGCATTTTTTGCCATCGATCGCCGCCATAATGGCCTCAATCAATGATTGCAAAAGCTGGCTGATTCGCTCCTGCAATTCATTACGATTATCTGTTTTGACACTGGCCAGGCTCTCAAAAACCTGACGGAAGCTATGATCAAGGGTGATCTCATTGGTTTGCTTGCGTTCTGCCTCATGTTTGGCGGACAGCGCAACTGTCGATTCGGTAATCCTCATTTTGAACTCCTTGCAGTCATTGGAATAACCTCACTGCAAAGGCCGTGCCGGTAGCGCTACAACTTAGAAGAGGTTTTAAAGCCTCAAGATTCCAGCGGATCAACCTCGATATGCCAGCGCAACTTTGACGGCGACTTGATCATTTCAATGGCCTCCCGCCAACGTGGCAGAAAAGCCTGCAAGGCGGGACGCGAGGCCGATTCGGCAAGCAACTGGCCGCGTTCCAGATTGGCCAGGCGGAACAGCTTCATCGGAATCGCGTCATAAATCATCACATTCTGATGCTCACTAACTACCGGCAAGGCGGCGGCGGCATTCAGAAAAGCAATTGAATCAGCCATATCCGGCGCTTCAGCACGCAGCATGGCCTGGAAAGCATAGGGAGGGAAGCCAGCCTGCTCGCGTTCCTTGAGCAAGCTTGCAGCAAAGCCCGGATAGTCATGGGCAACCAGCGCGGCATAAAGCGGATGATCCGGATACTGGGTCTGGATCAGCACTTCGCCCTTGAGTTCAGCACGTCCGGCACGCCCGGCAACCTGCATCAACTGTGCAAACAGACGTTCTGGTGCCCGCCAGTCAGCTGCAAACAAGGCTGAGTCAGCGCCCAAGGCACCGACCAGCGTAAGTTTCGGAAAATCATGGCCCTTGGCCAGCATTTGCGTACCAACCAGAATATCTGCCTCGCCGCCGTGGATCCGCTCCAGCATCACCTCCCACTGCTTGCGACTTTTCACTGAATCGCGGTCCACACGGAGAATTCGCGCTTCCGGAAACGCTTCCTGCAACCAGGCCTCAAGCCGCTGCGTACCGCGCCCAAACGGATGAATATCCTGATTGCCGCAGGTCGGGCAGGCTTGCGGAATACGATGCTCACAGCCGCAGTGGTGGCAGCGCAAGCGGCGATCGGCCAGATGCAGCACCATGTTCGCCGCACAGCGCGTACAGCGGGAAACCCAGCCGCAAGCCATGCAGGCCAGCACTGGCGCATAGCCCCGACGATTGAGGAAGACGAGACTTTGCTCGCCACGCGCCAGCCGCTCCTTGATCGCCGCTATCAAGGGTTCGCTGACACCCTCTTTCAGGACCATTTTTCGCGTATCCAGCAGGTGGACCGCAGGTAATGTCGCTTCCGGATTGGCCCGCTGACGTAAAGTCAGCAAGTTGTAACGCTTGCTTTGTGCATTGGCCCAAGACTCCAGCGCCGGCGTTGCCGAACCGAGCAAAATCGGAATGGCGAGCTGGCGGGCACGGAAGACACCGACATCGCGTGCCGAATAACGCATGCCGTCCTGCTGTTTAAAGGACGAATCGTGCTCTTCATCAATCACAATCAGGCCGAGGCGCGGCAGCGGCGTGAAAATGGCCAAACGTGTACCAAGGACGATGCTCGCCTCACCGGCGAAAGCAGCTCGCCAGTTACGCTCGCGCGCAGCTTCAGCCAACTCGCTGTGCAAGGAAACCACACCGGCCTCCGGAAAACGCGCCCTGACCCGGCTCTCAAGCTGCGGCGTCAGATTGATTTCCGGTACCAGCAACAGAACTTGCTGCCCGGCTGCCAGCGCACGGGCGATCAGACGCAAATAGACTTCAGTCTTGCCACTACCAGTCACACCATGCAGCAGATGGGCAGAAAAGCCGGCATTCAGATCAATCGCCATCAGTGCCGTACTCTGCTCGGCCGTCAATTCCGGTTGCTGCACCTCCTCGCTCAGCCGACGGGCACGAGCCTTGCGCCGCTCTGGCGGATCAAGCCGTTTGAGACCAACCGGCAGGCCTTGCATCACTACTTCACCGAGCGGAGCCTGATAGTAAGTGCTCGCAAAGTTACACAAGGCAAAGAAATCAGGCGGCAGTGGCGCGATATCGCGGAGGATTTCGCCGGCTGCTTTAAGTTGCTCCAGCGGCCACTCGCTGCTCTCGGCTACTTCGACAATCACCCCTATTTTTTCACCGCGACCAAAAGGAACACGAACGCGCAGGCCGACGTCGGCGGGCGAGGTGTGGACGCACACATAATCAAACAGGCGATGCAGCGGGAGATCAAGAGCGACGCGCAGTACAGGCATGAATGGTGCGGCTAATGCCGTCGACTCTCCGGAATCGCTCGCAAGCCGTTCAGGCGGCGGCGGTTTTCAGCTTGTCCACAATAACTGTGGATAACTTTGTGGATTTCTTTTGGGTTGTTGCGCTAAGTAGCGGCAAACAAAGGATTTTGTCACTTTGCCGAAATATTGAGCAAAACATCTAATCTTTTATTTTCAACAACTTAACTTGTTTTTGAACTGTCAAGCGATATCTTGCAAAAAGTTTAGTGGAGAGGCGAAACTCTGTGTATAAGTCAAGCCTTCCTCTCCACCTGGCACATCACTTTCGTAATAGGCGACTATGTGAATGCACCGCTTCGACCAATGCTGTTACGCTATCTGGTTGCGTAAATTGCGAAATACCATGGCCAAGGTTGAAAACGTGACCGGTATCGCCCTTGCCAAAGCTATCGAGTACTTTTTTCGCCTCGGCAGCAACGATTTCCGGTGCCGCAAACAGCACATTCGGATCCAGGTTGCCTTGCAGGGTGACCTTGTCACCGACGCGACGACGCGCCTCGCCAATGTCGATGGACCAATCCAGGCCCACCGCATCACAGCCGATAGCAGCGATTTTTTCGAGCCAGAGGCCGCCATTTTTGGTGAAGACGATACTCGGAATGCGCTGGCCGTCCTTTTCCTTCTTCAAGCCGGCAACAATACGACGCATGTATTGCAGCGAAAACTCTTCGTAGGCGGCGTTGGACAGCGAACCGCCCCAAGTGTCAAAAATCATCACCGCCTGGGCGCCACAATCAATCTGGGCATTCAGGTAAGAAATCACTGAATCAGCAGTCACCGACAAAATCCGGTGCAGCAGATCAGGGCGGTTGTAGAGCATGCCCTTGATATGGCGGAAGTCGCTCGACCCCTGGCCTTCGACCATGTAGCAAGCCAAGGTGTAGGGGCTACCAGAGAAGCCGATCAACGGCACCGAGTTATCCAGAGCACGACGGATTTCGGAGACCGCGTCCATCACATAGCGCAAATGATCGTAAGGATCTGGCGCTGTCAGGTCGTTGATCGCCCATTCTTCACGCAGCGGACGCTCGAACTTGGGGCCTTCGCCTTCCGAGAAGTAGAGACCGAGGCCCATTGCGTCCGGCACAGTCAAGATATCGGAGAACAGGATCGCCGCATCCAGATCGTAGCGCGCCAGCGGCTGCAGGGTTACTTCGCAGGCCATTGCCGGCGATTTGCACAGGTTGAGGAAATTGCCGGCCCGTTTGCGTGTTTCGCAATATTCGGGAAGGTAACGCCCGGCCTGACGCATCAGCCAGAGCGGGGTATATTCGGTCGGCTCTTTGAGAAGGGCACGCAGGAAGGTATCGTTCTTGGGTCGGCTCACGGGGTACTCCGCCAGAAAATCGGAAAGGCGGAATTATCCGCCTTTCTTCGACTCAGGTCACTTACGCCAGAATGCCGGGGTCAACACCACCAAAAGAGTGAAAATTTCGAGTCGGCCAAGCAGCATGGCAAAGATGCAGACCCAGGTCTGGAAGTCTTCCAGCACTTCATAGGTGGTCGACGGTCCAACGACGCCGAGTCCTGGCCCGGTGTTATTGACGCTGGCGACAATGGCGGTAAAAGCCGAAACGATATCGAGACCGGTAAAGGAGAGTACCAAGGTCAGTGAAACGATACTGACCATGTACATGAAGCCAAAAGCCAGCACCGCGAACAAAATGGGTTGCGGCGCCACCTGCCCACCGATCCGGATGTTATAAACAGCATTTGGATGCATGGCCCGCAGCAGTTCGCGATAGACCTGTTTGTAAAGCAACAAGGCACGCATCATCTTGATACCGCCTCCGGTCGACCCGGCGCTGGTGACGAAACTGGAGAGAAAAAGCATCCAGAGTGGTGCAAAAATCGGCCACAAAGCGTAGTCGACACTGGCGTAACCCGTGGTGGTCGCAATCGAAACCAAATTGAAAGCAGAATGCCGTAGTGCAGTGTCGAATTCAGGGTAGACACCATCTTTCCAGATATACATGGCGACGACGAGAATGCTGATCAGGGTTATGCCCAGGAACCATCCGGCTTCCGGATCGTGGA